>JAUVET010000065.1 GCA_030594665.1 Methanosarcinaceae archaeon | reverse complement strand
GTTGGCATAGGTCCATGCTTTAACTGCGATATGGAAAAGGAATGTTTCCCGCCGGAAATTGTGGGACCATGCCCGAAATGTGACGGGGACATGTTCCTGATAGATATTAAGTCAAAGAACACGCGCTTTTTGGGATGTACTGAACGCTGCGGGCACACCCAGTCATTACCCAAGAACGGGCGGCTCACTATACTAAAGCAAGTGTGTGAGAGATGCGGTTGGCGGATGATACGTGTGAAAGAGCAGGGCAAAGATAAGGAGGCGCGTGAGTTTTGTGCAAACAGGGTGTGTGCGCAAAGTTCGAGGCAGGGATAAACGGAATGACGACAGCACGATTGGATCCGTAACATCAATTCGCCGTAGGTGGGGCATTCCCACACCACTGACCTGTAAAGAACACGTTCAAATTTTGTTTCTCCCTAACATTGAGTGGGTAAATATATAGACAGGATTTACATGATGGGACGAGCCATTTTCATATACTGTCAATTCTGTACATCAACCCCTGGTTTCATTAATACGTGTCAGTATCCTCGCTATCATTGATCTTTTGATCTCAACTGCATTATGTGGACAAAGTTCACGGCAGCAGTAACATTGGATACACTTATCGTCATTGATCTTAAGTTTCCCGTTGATTTCTTCAATTGCATGTGGGGAACAATTCAATACACATGCACCACAAAGTACACATTTTGCTGTGTTTATATATGGTTTCATTGTGAAAAGTTTTCCAAGCCTGCTGATTATAAAAGGAGGTGCCATTGTCGTAATACCACCAGTCGATTCTTTGAATTTTACTTTTACATCATTAAGTGGTGTTCCTACAATTTTTGGCTGGCCCGCACTGGGTTTTCTCTCAAGGGCAGCGCGGTTTGTCGGAATCAGCATTGGGTCAAATCCGATCAGTTCTGATGCAACCATGTCCAGCGCAACACAATCATAACTTGCAATGATAACACCTGTGTTAATAGGTGTACCATGTGCCGGACCATTGCCCTCCATCCCCACAACGCCATCCATGACTGCAAGATGTGGTTTGACGATCGAGTATATGTCAACAATAGCGTCCCCGAACAGGTCACGCTTTGCAAGAAGATGCGCCTGTTTTCGTGTTTTCAAAGGCACAGCACCAAAAAAGTTCTTGACGGCTCCAGTATAGTACATCAGTTCATGGGTCTTGAGTTTCGGGAGCGAGATTATCACATCGGCGTCAAGGATCGGTTTTGCGATGTACAAGCGTGGGAATTGTTTTGCATCCGGCACATCGACCTCAACAAAACCCGCAGTCTCAAAATTAACAATTTTCGCACCACATTTTTGTGCAGCATCCTCGATACCGGATACCTTCAGTGCCTCGGCAGTCGCACCCGGATGGGTGATACCAGATCCATCCCCGACAATCGGAATTGCACCGATATCAGATACGAGTTCGCACATTGCAGTGATAACCGCAGGTTGTGTAGTGACAGCATCTTCCGGCGGACGGGCTGCAAGAATATTGGCTTTGAGAAGAACCCGGTCATCTGGTTTGATAATCTTATCAAGTCCGCCGATAAGTTTGAGTGACTCAACGATCGCATCCTTTGCCTGCGAGTAGTCAGGACAGCGCACGATCGAAACTTTAGTGTTCATGCGCAGTTATTGGGTTTACATGTAGAAATATTTTTAGTATTTGTATGGCTGTGGTTAGATAATAGCCGCGTAAATGTGATTGTTCGATCTGATATTGAAACTAAAACCAGTACACTCGCCGCCTTCAGCGTGGTTGCTGCGCGGGGTTTGGCAATTTGGGCTGTACATCGACATTTAATCGAAGAGAATGAACAGGATGTCAGTGACTTCCCCATCCTGTAAATTATGCTCATCCTCCTGGTGTTTAATATTTACTCACTTAATGTTGAGTACTTTTTCACTTTACATCAGATAATCTTAAATATCGTAAAGTTATCTTTACGATATAATGGAAAATCATAAAGATAAATTAAGAACTATCGTTGAAGAATATTGGAGAAAAGAATTACCTGCCGCAAAAGAAAGAACGGTAAGCCTGAAAATCGAAAGTGACCTGATAAATGACATCATCGGTCCAAGACGGGCGGGTAAGACGTACCTGATGTTTTCTACCATTGGGCATTTGCTTAAAAGCGGTGTAGAAAAAGATGCCACCATCTACATAAACTTCGAAAACAGGAAATTGCTGCCGCTCACAGCCGAATACTTCAATGACCTCATCGAGATCATCCATGCTAAAATGCTTTTTGACAAACATGACAGGATATTCCTCTTCCTTGATGAGGTACAGAGAGTTGAAGAATGGGAAAAATATGTACGAAGCATATACGATGAATTCAAAGGGCAGATCAAGATATTCATTTCAGGCTCCACCTCCGAACTTACAGGTTCCGATCTGGGTTACTTGCTCACAGGAAGGCATTTAACAACGGTAGTCAATCCATTAAGTTTCAGGGATTTCCTGTCATTCAAAGGACATGACATTGGAAATGGATTTTTGATCGAACAGGACATAGCAGTCATAAAAGAGATGCTGCGGGAATATCTGGAATATGGCGGATTTCCGGAAGTCACTTTGCCTGGATCGAACAAAGAAGATTTGATACAAACACTATTTACCGATATCATAAACCGCGACATACTCCCGAAAACAAAACGAAGGGGAGAGATTGTCGAAGATCTGGCATATTTTTTGTGTTCAAATTCCGGAAAATTGGCGAGTTTTTCAAAACTCACCCGTATGTTATCATCAATAGGGATCAAAGTATCAGTCCCGACCTTAGAGAAATATTTTGCGATCATGAAGGACTCATTCCTGTTCTTTGACCTGAAGATATATTCTTACAGGGTTAAAGACCAGATGCAATATCCAAGAAAGATATACTGCATTGATACGGGCTTCATCAATTTTGCAGGTTTTAAATTTTCAGAAGACAGGGGCAGGTTGATAGAGAACCTTGTTGCGATAGAACTTCAAAGGGTGAAATTCCAAAACTCGATCATTGACATATTCTACTGGAAAGACCAGCAGGACAGGGAGGTTGATTTCGTTATCAGAAAGGGGTTAAAGGTAGAGCAGCTCATTCAGGTGACATATGCTTCCAATAAGGATGAGATAAAGCAGAGAGAGATCAAGGGTCTGCTAAAGGCTGCTGAGGAGTTCGGATGCGAGAATTTGCTTATGATCACATGGGAGTATGAGGGTGAAGACGTCAATGACGGTAAGAAAATCGTGTATGAACCACTGTGGAAGTGGCTGTTGGAAGAAAGATAACTGTAGGATACTAATGTTACTCACGCATGGCACAATACCAAAATCCAGTGATTTAAACAATTATATTAGACGCAGATTTACGCAGATGCAACCTTAAATCTGCGTAAATCTGCGTAAATCTGCGTCTTAAAAATCACTGGAAAATGGAACATTACCCTCACACATGTAAAAAGATCCAAAAAACCTGTTCATTTCTTAAATTAAAATTTAAACTCAGCGCGTAACTTTTCGATCTCATCCTGCGCATCCTTGATCTTCAACACAAAAAATCCCCTGCATGGTTTCACGAACTGGAAAATAAGGTCTGAACCGCTTACGCCAACAGGAATTGTATCTTTTCCTAAAAGGGCAACCCCACGGATCATGTAGCCAGCAGTTACGTAATACATTTCATCCGTGTTCTTTTTGACAAACTCCACACACTGTTTCGGAGTAACATTACTTAACAATATTTCATCAGTTATTTCATTGATACATGACATATTTTAATCCCATAGTAGTAATTATTCTATCACAAGGTCACGAACCTTAATCCCGCTCTCAACAATTCTTCCAACTATTTTCCCGCCTGTCATACTGGCGGCTTTCTCTGCATCAGCCTCCGGAAGTATGATCAAAAATCCCATTCCCATGTTGAAGGTCCTGTACATCTCAAGATCGGTAACCCCGCCTTCACTTTGCAGGAACTTGAAGATATCATTTGGCTCGATAGGGTTGTACAGGTCAAAACCAAGATCGGTAATTCTTGCAAGTTTCAATAGGCCGCTTCCGGTAATATGTGCAAGTCCGTGCACGTCGCATTCTTTGACCACATCCAGGACTTCCATATATATCCTGGTTGGGATCAGGAGTTCGTCACCGATCGTAGTAGATGGATCATTGGGAAATGGGTCGTGATAGGAATATTCCGATTCTTTAATGATCTTTCGCACAAGCGTATATCCATTGCTGTGCACGCCGCTTGATGGTATTCCTACAACCACATCGCCAAGTTGAACCTTTTCACCTGTGATGATCTTGTCTTTTTTGACCATGCCAAGACAGGTCCCTGCAAGATCAAAGCCGTTCACGATCTCCGGCAGTGTTGCAGTCTCTCCGCCAACAATTGTCATGCGTGACATCTCTGCACCTTTGACAAGCCCTTCACCTATCTGCCCGGCAAAGTTTTCGGAATGTTTTTCCAGTGCAAGGTAATCCACAAAGGACAGGGGTTCGATCCCGACAGCCAGCAGATCGTTGACGTTCATTGCAATACAGTCAATCCCAACAGTATTCCATCGCTTCATCTCATTTGCGATCAACACTTTTGAACCGACACCATCGGTTGCCATTGCAAGTGCATATTCCCCGAAATCGATAAGACCTGCGTAATGTCCGATATCAGTAAGAGGCGCACCAAGTCCCTCGCGCTTGTATGTCATTTGACCGGTAAGTGCTTTGATCGTAGTCTCTTCCTGTTTGATATCAACGCCGGAATCTGCGTATGTTAAATGTTTGCCGCTCAACGTTTAGCCTCGGTTATTGTTATTGATTGTTATAGTTATAATTGTAATTATAATAATTCCGGAATTATTTTTCAAGTTCAAATACATCATGCAGGATCTTAACTGCCTGAGTTGCAGAATCTTCACTAACAACAAACGATATATTGTGCTGTGAAGAACCCTGGCTTATCATTATCACATTGATCTTTGCTGCTCCAAGTGCACCAAATACTTTGCCTGCGACACCGGGAATACCTGCCATTCCCACACCAACGACCGCCACCACACAGATATTCGTGTCATGGGTTACATCCCGCACAACACCGCGATCGAATTCGGAATTAATGGCTTCAACTGCTGCATTAAGATGTTCATCATCTACCACAATTGACATATTCGCTTCAGACGAACCCTGACTTATCATGATGATATTCACACCTGCGTTGGCAAGTGTTGTAAACACACGCGCAGCCGTACCGATCGTTCCGACCATTCCTGCACCTGAAATATTCACCAATGCAACATTTCGAATGAGCGTGACCGCTTTGACCACGTCTTCACTCTGTGTCTGGTCAGCCACTATGAGCGTGCCCGGGAAATCTGCCTCAAATGTGTTTTTCACACGGACAGGTATACCGTGTCTTATCGCAGGTTCAATAGACCTCGGGTGCAGGATCTTTGCTCCGAAATAGGACAATTCCATTGCTTCGATATATGATATCTGTGGAATGGGTTTCGCATCAGGCACGATCTTCGGGTCAGTGGTCATGATGCCATGAACCTCTTTCCAAAGCCAGATCTCGTCAGCTTTGATTGCCGCACCGACGATAGATGCCGAAAAATCAGAACCGCCCCGCCCGAGTGTTGTGATAATACCGTTTTCATTCTCTGCAATGAATCCGGTCACAACAGGTATGTGATCTTCAAGAAGAGGTGTAAGCTTTTCATTTACACGTTCGTATGTTTTTTCAAGTGGTCTTGCGTTACCAAATTCACCGGTTGTTACAATGCCAACTTCGCCACCTGTGAATGCCTGTGAATTTATACCAAGTGACCTGATCGCGCCGCAGATGATAGGTACTGCAAGTCTCTCGCCATAAGATGATATGTAATCGATCGAACGTGGTGTAAGTTCACCAAGATAGCAGATGCCGATAAGTGCTTTTTCCAGTTCATCGATCCTGCTGTCGATCTCCTGGATTGTCTTGTCGATGATCTTCTTATCATCAATTGCCTCATGGATTGCATCGTAGTGTTTTTTAGTCAAGTCTGCCATGAATTCCTTTACCTGGGAGACTTTACCTTTTTTTGATGAATTTATGGAATTATCAAGCAAGCCGTCAGTTACGTCACCGAGTGCTGATGTTATCGCTACTATTTCATCACCATTATCATAGTAACTCTTCAAAAGTTCTGCGACATGTCGAATCCTTTTTCCGTCTGCGATGGACGTGCCACCGAATTTCATTACGATTCTCATGATTATCTCACACTTTACGTTATTTGTTATAGCAGGTAATGGCAGTATTAAGACTACAGTACAATATAAAGATTATGAATCAAAAACGAATTGCATGCTGGAATTTAATCGATAAGATATTTGGTATTTGATTGGCAAGTGTAACGTTGACAGTTGTGTTGTGGCGCAGGTGGTTCAATGAGTAAATAAAAACGGTGCTACCGCACGCGCGTAGCGCGGTGGATTGACTCGGCGTCAAAAGTCGCTACACAAATACGTTTAATTTGAACAGTATGAGTTTTTTTAACATCATAGATCTATATACTTTGCAATATATGGTTGCATCTTGATCCCAACATATCCAACAATACACCCGATAAGCGCACCAGCCAAAACATCCGATGGATAGTGTACTCCAGCAAAGATCCGACTTACTCCAATAAGTAATGCCAGCATCCATATCAATAATCTGGACTTGCTATTATTTACAAGTGGGTGTAAAAACATAGCAGATACAAAAGAGCGGATTGTATGCCCGCTTGGCATGGAATACCCGTGCGATTCGATGACAAAGCGCACGTCTTCTGGGCGAGGAACTTCTAAAAATGATTTGAGGAAAAGTGATATTATTGTTGCTACAAAAACAAACAGTGCATATGAAACTGCAACTTTTTTACCTTTCCATAGGTACAGTGCTGCAAATATCGCTATCCATAGGATATAATCTCCAATAATTGACAAAAATATCATTATAGGATCAAGGGCAGGATATGAGTTTAAGGATTGCAGGATTTGGTAGTTCAGGGTTGATAACGACATGTGATCGAATTGTATTAAAAATATGATATCATAATTTCGGATACTTCCTCTTTTATGCTTTAATTTCCATATAATAGAGATTTCTGAATGATGCTCAACTATATAAAGAGCACCGAATATTTATTTTATGTTGTTAACAATACTTTTTGCAATGCAAGCGACCATAAATATTTCATACAGTATACGCATGACACTGCATCATGATCCAGTT
>JAUVET010000107.1 GCA_030594665.1 Methanosarcinaceae archaeon | reverse complement strand
TTCTGTGGCTTATGAACAAATTGACCTAAACAAATACAATATTTTTTTTGTAAGAGTAGCAGTAGCCGACGAAAAGTATTTCTATGTATGAGTATAACGAATATATGTGAGGGTGATAATTAATGGAAGATGTTTTTCGTTTTGCAGATGAGTTCGGGCCAGCCAAGATCATTCATGTTTATGAGCCGTCTGTAGGGCTTAAGGCAGTGCTGGTGGTAGATAATGTAGCCAGGGGTCCGTCCATTGGCGGGGTACGCATGGCGACCGATGTGAGTGTAGGGGAGTGCTTCCGGCTGGCACGTGCTATGACACTGAAGAACGCAGCAGCTGATCTTCCCCATGGTGGCGGCAAGGTGGTGGTTTTTGGTGATCCGAAGATGCCCAAAGATGAGAAGGAACTACTGATCCGGGCTCTGGCCGGTTCACTGCGGGAAATTCACGAGTATATCTTCGCTCCCGACATGGGGACTGATGAAGAATGCATGGCATGGGTGAAGGATGAGATTGGCAGGGTAGTGGGACTGCCTCGCGAGTTCGGTGGAATACCTCTTGATGAGATCGGGGCAACTGCATGGGGTTTGAATCATGCAACATGTGTCGCGCTCAAATACTGTGATTTCGAGCTGGAAGGGGCCAGGATCGTGATTCAGGGCTTTGGTGCCGTAGGTAAGCACACGGCACGTTTTCTCACGGAAAAGGGGGCTGTATTGGTGGGAGCAGCCGATTCCACAGGGACTGTCTATAACCCGGACGGTCTTGATGTCAATACATTGATCGAGTTGAAGGAGGCTGGCAAGAGTGTGGTTGATTATCCGGACGGGGAGAAGCTCGACCGCGACGCAGTGATCGACATTGAATGCGATATATGGATACCAGCGGCGCGGCCCGATGTCATAGACGAGAGCAATGTGCACCGCCTGAAGACCAGATTTGTGGTAGAGGGTGCTAATATTCCTATCACGCATGCTGCGGAAAGATATCTTCATGAAAATGGAATACTCTGCATTCCCGATTTTATTGCCAATGCAGGTGGCGTGATCTGCGCAGCCATGGAGTATCAGGGAGCTAGCCAGGCAGCAGCATTTGAGGCTATTGAAGAAAAGCTGTGTCGTAACACACATATGTTGATGAATGAGGTTGCAAAAGGGATCTTGCCTCGCGAAGCTGCTGAAAAACTCGCCCTGCAGAGGGTTAAGAAAGCTATGGGATATAGACGCTGGTCGCTGTTTTCATCAGCTCCTGGTTTTGTGTAATTCAACCCAATATCTCATATCACACCATCGGCTTTGTGTATGAAGTACGTCCTGTGTAAAAAGTCAGGAAGCTGTGTATAAAGTCTGGATATATTACGATTTTTAAAACAAAGCCATTAAGATATGCAATTATAATTTGTCAATGATCTCGGACGGCGCTTCGCACTGTCCGTGGCATCGGGGAGGTGTTTTGCCATTAATTATCCTAATGAGGCGCATGTCTCTATTTTCTATAGTTGTATCGTTTTCTTCTATTTTTGTAACAGTTGAATGTATAGACTAATAGTTAATTTTGGACAATGAAGTTTCAGCGTTTTTGTATCCAATCCTTATAAGATCCTGGAAATTCTGAATTTTTGGACACTTCCCAACTCGGGTTTTACAATTAGGACATATTTTTTCAATTCCTGATATCATTGTCTGACAAATTGGACACGCTCGATCAGCATATTGGCCTTTCATGTATATACTTTCTAAAGTGAAAAAAGAAATTTTTGGATTTAATTATTCAGTGTAAACTGGAACTCCCTTTTGCATAAGGTAATATCCATTCCCATCAATTGTAGATGTTAGATTAACAATTTTTTCAAGAACGTCATAAGTATCTTCATTCAATCTGATTCTTTCTTCTAACAATTCAAGACAATTGTTTAGTCCACTGAAAAATTCGTCTGTAATTGGAATTGTATTATCACCAGACATGGTGATAGCTATGCGACTGAAAATTGCTTGATATGAACTGTTAAGGATAAAATCAATAAATTGTAATTGAGGGTCGAATTCCAAATTGAAAATTCGTCGAGTCATCCCATAAGCAGAACTATAATAATAAGCCTTTTTCCGTAGGTCACTCTCGGCATTAATTTTAGCACGGCAGTAATTAATCTCATCTGCTAATATCGTTCTATATTTGGATGAAATATTCACAATTCTCACCCATGATAAGGGTTGTTTTCTGGATAAGGTATGGTAATACTGTTTGCATCTGTTGGCACTGATAGAAGTTTATCAATATCAATTTGACCTTCGGGTAAAACATCGGTTGTTGTGGGTTTATCGAAGGATGCATTTGTTATTTTATGAGGTATAAAAATGTTATTTTCAATATAATTCAAATTTTCCTGAATTATATTGCCAATTTCATAAATTTCTGTTGCTGTGGGCACATATTCATAATCGTCCATCATATTATGAATTTCATCTTCAGACACACCTAATTTTTCGGATGCTTCTGAAATTGATAAATTTCCTTGGAACAATCCATCCATGACCTCTTTTGTTGCAGACTCCATTATTTACATGCTCCTCATAATTGATAGTAGTTAGATATGTGTTGTTTATAATTATTAAATGTATCCATACAGGATTTTGTTTCATCACTAATCCAATCATTCCGCTTAAGGGTATCATCTATTAGTTCATATCCATGATTAGTAACCAAATGAGGTATTTCCTTCTTTTTGTACAG
Source organism: Methanosarcinaceae archaeon (assembly GCA_030594665.1). The sequence continues at coordinate 3,239 of JAUVET010000107.1, read as the reverse complement.
ATCAAGGGACATATTCAAACAAGATTTTGCATCCAAAATTCCCGTTTTTTTCAAATATTGTATTACATCCAAAAGATGAAACGCTTGTGTTTTTCTATCAAACATTTTTATATACTTTTTTGCTTCCAATAAAACACGTGTATCTGAGCTTACGATAAAATCAGCATCAATTTTATTACAAGAATATAACACAGCAGAATCTTTTTTGTCTAACATAATGTTTTCATTTCGTATTCTGGTCCTAAATTCTTTGAAGTCCGTTTCATCTGTTTCATCTATAACAACAAATTGATACTTTCTGAATTTATTACGTACATTATGATGCATTTCAATAAAATTATCATTAGACATGCAAATCTTAAAATTAGAATTATCTAGTGCTTGCATTATTTTGTCAAGTTTGTTTATTTTTTCCAAATCCCAAGGAACGTTTGCATCAAAAACAAATCTAATCATATGACTCATACTATTCTAACCTAAATATAGCTTACGAAATTAATAGATACTAATCCGTATCAGTTTTTTGTAACTTTTATTACATCGGTTTTATCACAGAATAATTATAAATCGCACTTGCGGAGTGGTAGATACTAAATTTGTGCATAAACATCTTGCAAAAATACATTTCCATATACGAGCATAAATTTCCCATCCTACAATAACTATCCCTGTGCTAAAGCACAGCGTCTCCATATACTTAAACAAATCTATTTCTTGCTTTGAATTATGAGGTAGTTACCAACCCTTACCCAAATCCCGTAGTGTAGGGCTTTGTGTATAAAGTACGTCCTGTGTAAAAAGAAAAGAGTCTGTGTATAAAGTCAGGGCATAATTCGACTTTATATACAAAGCCTGCACCATCATAACAACTATATAGTTGCAACACAATTAGTATAATCATGTTGCAACAATTCATCAACCGCGAAGTGGAACTCGCTTTCTTAAACGAACGTTTATTAGAACATAAGCCCCAACTGCTTATTTTTTATGGTAGGCGCAGGGTTGGCAAGACGCATTTATTGGCAAGGTTCATGGAAAGCAAACCGCAAACGCCATCTATCTACTTCCTTGCCGGAAAAAAACGATGGGATGACAATATCAAAGAACTTCAATCCAGTATGGCAGAAATGGTGGATGAGCCATTGTTTTCAACCGCGGAATTTACCGATTATATTGAACTTTTCAGGGATTTTTCAAAAAGGTTCAAGGAACAAATAATCATTGTAATTGATGAATTCCCATATCTCCACGATCCCAAAAGAGATATTGAATCAATGTTCCAGAAGATATATGATGAGATCATATCAGAATCTAAAATATCCTTGATACTGTGCGGTTCAAGTGTTTCAATGATGGAGTCACTGCTCGGATACAAAAGTCCGCTCTATGGGAGGCGTACAGGGCAGTGGTTGGTTGAACCACTCCGCTTCAAAGATGTATGTAAATTTGTCCCAAAATACGACATACAGGGCTGTATTGAGACGTATGCAATACTTGGAGGAATACCATTCTATCTTTCGATGTTCAATGACCGCAATAGCGTTTTGAAGAATATAGAAAATATGCTGCTCAGTAAAGGTTCGGTATTGCAAAGGGAGCCTGAATTCTTATTGATGGAAGAAGTGCGCGAGCCAAGGAACTATTTCCTCATATTGAAAGCGATCGCATTTGGAAACACCAGGTCTTCTGAGATAATCAGCACAACCGGACTCGATAAGTCTGTGGTTTCAAGATACATAGATGTCTTGCATAACCTCAGGATCGTTAAACGATCCACACCGGTTACAATAAAAAAAGAAAATGTACGTGATATTCGATATTACCTGGAAGATAACCTGTTTAACTTTTGGTTTAAATTTATCTACCCAAATGAAGCACAGATCGAATATGGCAATACTGATGTCCTGATCCAAACCATAAAGTCGCAATTGGATGTTCATACGAGTTTTGTTTTTGAAGATGTTTCGCGAGAATTCCTGTACGGGATCATGGATGATCTGCCGTTCAGGTTTGAGAGAATTGGCAAGTGGTGGCACAAGGACAATGAGATCGACCTTGTGGCATTCAATGAAGGATCAAGAGATATCATGTTTGTTGAATGTAAATGGAAAAATCGGAAGATCGGTGTGGATGTTATTGAAAAATTGATCAACAAAACAAAACATGTTGATTGGAAAAATAGTAATCGACATGAACATTTCTGCATTATTTCAAAGAATGGATTAACAAAAAATGCAAAACAGTTTGCAAAAGATAACGGGGTTTTGAGTTTTGATATGCAGGACATGAAGAGGGTTTTTAATGTTGTTGACAGTAAAGTTTAGAGTTGTGTCATATTATCCATGCCCTTAATAATCGACACTCGGACGTTGACGCGACACTATTCACAATATTCTTATATGAGCAGATACAAAAAGCATACGAATCGGGAATAAGAATTGTTAACTGAGTGGATATGTGTGATTAAATGATTAACATCGATTTTTTTTATATACCGCAAGAAGCGAAGGTCTATTTAGAATCACTAATTGTGTTGATTGTTGCCATCTTTGTTATTGGGACGATCGGCCGGCTGGTTAAAAAACATTTAAGAGTTACAAATTTACCTGAAGATATGCAAAACATCTTGAGGAGATGCATAGTGTATGTATTATGGTATATTGTTTTGATATATATCATTGAGTTACTGGAGATAAAAGAGCTTTTACTACCTCTCATAGGTACTTCAATTTTGATTGGTGCTGCCGTTGCCCTGGCCGTTAAAGACATCTTATCTGATGCAGTGGCAGGTGTGTTCCTTCTATTTGATAAGCACTTTAATATTGGTGACCGGATCGAGACGATGAAGTATAAAGGTGAGATCATCAATGTCACACTTAGAAAAACACGTATAATTACAAGCGATGGAACAATAGTTGTATTACCAAATAGAAAAATTGATTCGTCCGGATGGCAGTTGTATAAGAAAACGAATCAGATTGATAAAAAATGAGTATATGTTTTGTGGTGTTTGGTTGGCGTTTCAAACTACAAACAGCAACATGCCAATCAAATTACCACATCGATTAAAAGTCAAACCCAAAACACGATTCAAAAACTATGCAGAACACTTAAAATTCACATCGATCCCCAGAATATCCTCTGCTCCCCCTGCAATATCACGCGCGATCTCGGCGCATCCGGTTGCAGCACTCCACTTACCAAGCACATGGCATTTTACACCAAGGTGGGCATTGACC
>JAUVET010000044.1 GCA_030594665.1 Methanosarcinaceae archaeon | reverse complement strand
AATTGGTGCTTCCATGTGTCGTAATACATCAAATACGATCTCAGCTGTAGATGTTGCATTACAATGGAGGTAAAAATTTGCATTTTCTGTCAGGGCGGTGGTTACATGATGGTCAATTACACAATAATCTGATAATTGTATGTTATTTAACTGTGCACTTGTAGAAGTATCTACTACGACAGTAAATCCATAATCTGAAGGATCGGGAGAATCTACCACGTCAATTTCCAGTTTGTCGATCAAAAGAGATGCAACCCTATTGCTTCCATCGACAAGACCTACAGTACCGCCAATAGCTTCAGATAATGCAAATGCACTACTAACAGCATCCGGATCAGCATTACGGTGACATAAAAATAAAATGTTGTGATAATCCAGAAGTTTGTTATAAAATTCAACTTCATCAACTTGCATTGATACCTCTGACCATCAATGAAAAAGCAATGTTAATCAAAAATTGCTTTACTTGATAGTCATAATTGGAATATCAAGCACCTATTGTGCTTGAGTACCCATTGACTGCTCAAGTTGTTCCTGAAGTTGTGTAAAACGCTTTGTGATACGCTCTTCCTGTTTGCTGATGGATTGAAGTCTCAATGACAAAGTTTCGTTCTTTTCAGTTAACTTTGCAATTGTATCCACTTTGCTGGATTGTATCTGTAATTCTCCAACAGCCCTGTAAATAACAGCGTCATCCGATAATTTTTCAAGTTCTTCAAGTGCCATTTCGGACTCTTTTTTGATACCATCCATTTGGGTTTTCTGTGTTGCAAGTGCCTGCGCTTGTTGTTGAACTTGCTGCAATTGAGCCAACTGGTTTTGTATCTGTGGGGGTAATTCATTACTCATTTGGTTTCACCTAGTGCCTCAATAATCACTAAAAGGATTTTAATGTTTCTATGGGATCATAATCTTTTGATTGCACATAGTTCCGAGTGTAGATTATTTCACAAGTTGAATTTAAAATATTTGTAAATATATGCAAATATTATCATGATGTTGCGAGGGCAAAATAAGATGTAATTTCGAGGCGCCCGCCCTGACGGGCGGATTTTTCGTCGGCTTCGCATCTTCTGGTGATGTGGTTACAAAGTCCTTTATGGCAGGATCGTAAATGGTACGGGAAATGGAAAGTGATGGCAATTTGTTTTCACGTCCTTTGATTCATGTAAAATATTTTACAATGAATATATTGACCCCTTCCATTTATACATTTACATATTTGAATATAAGATGTCATCATTTTTTGGAATTGTCTGATGTATATAAAGAACATTTAAAAGTGTACTGTTAGCGATACATATATGTGATAGATAAACATCATAAAACACGGAATTAAAATTTAAACTTGATAATAGTGATGTTTATGGAGACCTTAGCAATACCTAAAGATGTGTGGAACCCGATAACAGGTTTGGTACACCACGGCTTATATAAGAATGAAAGATCTGCCATCATAAACATAGTACACGATATGAGTTTGTTAAAAATGAAAGAGTTCGAATCGTCCGTGCAGGGATTTGAAACAAAATATGGCATCATTTTTGAAGATTTTGAACAGCAGATAAAATCTGCTGAAACAGAGGATTTTGAAAAATGGGATGACTACATTGAATGGATGGCGTATTCTAAAGCATATTCTTATTGGAAAACTGCTCACGAGGAGATATCCCCGTGGTTGTAGTCAGAACTGACACTATCCCATTTTCCAGTTATTTTAATACACTGACTTTAAGTAAAATCCATTAAATTAATATTCAATTCATCGATTATTATAAGAAATCAACCGCAGAGTATGCAGAGTTGTAAATGTATGATCCTCTGCGTACTCAGCGTGCTCTGCGGTGAAATATTTTCCATAAATTCCAAAATCCAGTGATTCCAACAATTATATTAGACGCAGATTAACAGATGATTGATGCAGACGCAACCCTAAATCTACGAAATTTGAGAATAAAAACAATGACAGTATCACTATCAACACACCGGGGTTCTCAATGGTTATGACGCTTATTGGATTAATTGACGTCATGCTGTTAATAAATCGACGGTGAAAACTGGAAATTCAATTTTTTGGATGGTCAAAAAATGCACGACATCAATCTGAATATTATAAATTTATTTTCCATCCCTTTATCATTTTTCTTGGTTACCTTTTCTACATTTGTAATCCAGTCAATTATAGTAAAAATGATAAGTACTCATCTTGGCAAAATTTACTTTAATCATCCTGTATTATTTAAAGCAATGAAATGGTGGGCAATTTTTGTCCATGAATTTAGTCATGCAATTACCGCCATTGTAACATTAAATAAAGTAAAAGAATTTAAAGTTTCATCAAACGGTGGACATGTTGTGCATTCCAGCAAACGTACTGGATTTTTCCAATGGGTTGCTGTGCAGGCTATCAGCGCATCCCCCGCATTTGTACCACCAATTTTAACAGTGGTTTTTCTAAAATATCTGGGGTACATTAATATTCAAAAAATGATCTTAGATGTAAGTTCATTTGACACAATATCAATAATATCTGCGTTATATTTAGATTTAATTCCTTATGTTCTAAAGACAATTGGGTTATTGTTGATAAACCTTGATTATTCAAAAATTGAAAATATTTTACTATTATTTATTTTGGTTTTTTCCTTCTCTGCTGCAAAACCAAGTTCAATCGATAAAAGAAAATCTGGCATGCAAAGTGATTTGCAGAACTTGATCGAGAGATTTATAAAATATCCAAAATATACCATTTTATTGGTGCTTTTATGTATTGCATCTTTTTGGCTTTTCTTATATATAAATTTTACATTTTATTTGTATATTTTCACGTTATTGGCATTACTGCCAGTGATAGCAATTTTCGCATTAATTTGTAATTACCTATTTGTAACACTTATACATATGTTTGATAAATCCTCAATGATTCCAGTAGTAATTTCATTAATTGCATTCGCTCTTGTGTATGTGTTTATGCCACAATACACTGAAAAACAATATTTAGTAAATATGATGAGCATTGGCATATTAATTGGTATTTTGAAAGTCGCAAAATAAAAATAAAAAAAGTATTTGTTTAGCGATTTTTAATGCTGGGGCAATCCGCCTGCGGCGGGTTGCTGCACGGGGTCTGGCAATTTGATCTGTGCATCGATATTTTATACGAAACCGTGACTGATTTTTGTAACTTTCCGCCACAGAGGAAACAGAGGAAAAGTTGCTACAATCTCTGTGCCCTCTGTGTACTCTGTGGCCGGAATTTTACTCTCAAGAAGCCATACTTATTTTTTTATAATGAACATCTTGAGTCATCTGTGATTCGAAATTATACTTGCGGAGTGGTATATCACTCACTTTCCAGAAGTATATTTTGAAAACAACTCTTTTCTTAAACCTTGAATAATGTCGGTCGGCTGATTATGGTTTTCGAAATGATTAAACAAATGATTCGGAAAGTGAGTTATCGAAACCAGCTAAACAAAAAAGGGATTTCAATCCTCATCAAAAGCAACCGCATTCATTATCCGTGACCTGACATACCTCATCTGCGATCTGTATCAAACGCAACCACGTATTCAAAGCCGAACGCATGGACACCACATCTTCTGTCTCAACACTCAGGACAAGGTTTGAACCACTAACCTTCATTCCAATAATTGACCGATCAGACACAGGAGTTTCAAGTTCCGGCAATACTGCTTCGTAGATCGAACATGCATCATCCGTTTCAAAAACAAATTCAGCCTTGAACTTCAATTTATTCACTCCATAAAATCCAATTTGAGACTTTTTACATTGATCTTTAAAAGAAGTTTGCCGGAATCAATGAAATCTATTATACCATCATTGACTATGACACAACGTGGACTGGATGGTTTATCAGCAAGTTGTAATGAAAGGCTGTTTGCTATTGCACTGGCAAGTTTACCACGACCTACAATAACAGGCTCAAGCAGCTTTAATTTTGAGAATTTGGAATTATCAGGATAAGAAACCGTCATGTGAATTGACAGCAAACAAAGACCATTGCTATCATATATCGCAAGACTTCCCGGATTTCCGTGAAATTCCCCTGCAATTAAGAGGGGATTGTCATGTGCAAGGTTAAGCACCGTGCCCATGCCCATTTTTCCCCGGTTTATGTACTCGCAATTAAAAAAGGTAGCTAAGTATTTACACAAAGTGCGAGTTCTGTTGGATGGTTTGCGAGAAGAAGTAATAAGCATACTTCTTACTCTGCCTTGACAGGTTTTATAGTGGTTGGTCGCTCTTTTACGATGATCCGATGTCCACAATACGGACACCGGATTCCAGTATACTCATAATCTATCTCGACATCCCGCTTGCATCGAGTGCATTTGTATCCCATAATAACCTACTCTACTACCTGTTCTGTGGCTTTTTTAACAGTACGCATAACAGTCTGGCCAACAGTTGTGGTTGGTAAATATGTTCCACCTGCAAAGGTGTGACCACATTTGGTACATTTCCATATTCCGGTACCAACTCTTTTCACATTAGGACGTGCACAATTTGAACAAATGTGCGGCATCTTCATGCGATCTTCAATATCTGCAATTAATTTCCGGTCTCTTCTACCGTAACGTGTACCAAACCGCCCTGCCGATCTGGACACACGCCCTTTTCGTGTAAACTTTTTTGCCATGAATAATATCTCCTTTAATTGTGGATCAAATCATTTATATATTCAAGAGGTGGTTCTCTCGCACTTTCGCAGCTTTTTCACATGCAATAGTGACTGCTTTTAGTACCTGTTCTTCTGATAATGCACCTTCACCGCTTTTTTGCATGGCACATATAGAACCATCCTGATTGGATGTGATCGAGATCTTTGTATCACAAACCGCCTCTTCATTGCGTCCGGGGTCAACCATTAACTCGCCACCGATATCAACCAGCGAAATACCGACCGGCATTTCACGAATCGGCATTGGGGAATCTTCGCCCACACCTTCACGTTCGGCCGGAATAGTCGCAGTCATAAGCGCAGCAATTGCACCAATAGATGCAGCATCAAGAATGTTACCTTCATCATTCAGCACATGCACATCTATGAATATCATCCAGACTTTCTCTCCTTCCGTAATACACAACTTCTTTAAATCAATTGCGCCTGATTCACGGATTCCACGGTCCGTCACACGAGCCATCTCAATCGCATTTTCCCGTGGAGGTCCTGATTCAAAAGTTGGTGATGCAATTGGGTTCAACTCAAGACTAGTGATAATTACACCAACATCCGGTGAATCCGGGAACGGAGTGCCGAGTTGAAGTTTCACACCAACCATAACCAGGGTATTTCCATATTGTACTCTGGCAGACCCTTCAGCTTTATCGATAACATTGGTCTCAACTGTGATATCCCGCATTTCATCAAATGCACGACCATCCTCTCGCTCACCTTTAAGCATCAGATTATAAACATAATCTTTCTTGAGGTTTGATAGAACTTCACTCATTTGTCTCACCTTCCTCTACATCTTCATCATCAGTCTTTTCGTCAGGCTCGTCGTCATTCTCATCATCTTTCTTGACTTTTTCAACTTCTTCTTCGGTTTCAGTGGTTTCATCTTCAGCTTCAACCTCTGTTTCATCTTCAGTCTCAGTTTCAGCCTCAACCTCCGCCTCATCTTCAGTTTCAACTTCTGTCTCATCTTCAGTCATCAAATCCTCTTTTGCCTCTTCGGAATCGAACTGACTGAACTTATTTTTTAGTGCTTCGCGCTGGATATCAAGGATCTGTTTACATCCTACCTTAACCATTTCCATTGCTTCTTTGAACTCATCCTGTGTAAGATTTCCGTCCATCTGGATCAATGTGATATCTCCATCCTGTGTCATTGCAACAGGAAGATCCGCATCACCATAATTATCTTCATCTTTGCCCAGGTCAAGCACAAGCTTTCCATCAACTTTACCGACAGCACATGACGATACAAGTCCTTTCATTGGAATTCCTGCATCTGCAAGCGCAATAGCAGCTGCATTGATCGCAGCAGTTCTTGTTCCGGCATCTGCCTGAAGTACTTCAGCAAAAACATCAATAACGGCACCCGGGTATAAATGTGTCAGGACAACAGGTTCAAACGCCTCGCGACTCACCTTTGAGATCTCAGTAGCCCGCCTGTTCGGACCAGGTCGGATCCTGTCTTCTACCGAGAATGCAGCCATACTATATCTATATCTTACAATTGCAGTATCCGGACGCTGCATTCTGCGTGGGTGTAATTCCCTTGGTCCGAAAACACCTGCTATTACTTTATTGTTACCCCATTCAAGATAACAGGAACCATCAGCCCTTGAAAGAACTCCTACCTCTATTTTCATCGGTCTGATCTCATCGACACGTCTTCCATCAAGACGCAAACCGTCATCATCGAAAAATTTCTCTGGTTTACTCATAATCTAATCTCCAACTTGAATTTAATATATCTTGTTTCTCTCATTCTTCTCTAATCTTCTAAACCCTAAAAACAGATCATTCATTTTAGGGGTCTAGCAACATGTCGATTTTCCTGGATGTATCTTCAGGCACTTCTCCGGCATCATCCGCCGGTGTATTTTCAACATCTTCTAAAACTGTGTTCGTATCTACATCATCTTCGACATTGTTTTCATTTCTTAAAAACTTAAAAACCATCTCAGTTAATCCGGAAGCGTTTGAATTGCTTGAGATCATATTGATCGCTTCACCAAGACGATCCATGTCATTGTCTTTTCCATTTATCCAGACCCTGCCATTTTGTCCGACAAATATCTCGCAATTTGTCTCATTCTTTAACATTGAGATCATAGAACCACTGTGTCCGATAAGTCTCGGTACTTTTGTTGGCATGATCTCGATCACCCTGCCGTGTTTGATCACTCGCAGTCCTCTCTCGCGCATAGTAATTTCAACTTTCATTGCCGGATTAACATCCTTAATACGAATGATAGCAGAGTCACCTATACTCATGACACCTTTCATTTCATCTGATCTTATCCTTCTTGGGAATTCAGAAACATGAAGTAATCCGTCATATGCTGAACCGAGCTCAAATATCCAGTTCGAAGGAGTTACTACTATCACAGTCCCGATCACAAGATCATTTCTGGAAGGAATGTATTTTCCGGAAAAAGGTAGAACATTGATCCGTCTCTTGTCATTCAATATTCCGTACAAAAGAGAATATACTTTTCCATCATCAACGTATGTTCCTGATCCGGCATTTTTGATATCACTTGATAAAAATTGACCAGGTATAACTATTTTTTTGTTCATTATGTAGCCTCTTATAAGAGCTTGGTTTCAGCATCGCCCTTTGTCAAATGGTTGACAAGACCGTAAAAGTCGTTTTGCAATCCTGCAGGAATCTTCACAACTGCAACCCATGAACCGTCATTCTGCCACTCCTGCTTTTGCAATTGACCGAAACTTGCGATATCACCGTATGCTTTAGCTGCATAATTTGCAGGAATTTTAATTGCGATATCAACTTCTTCAAACCGGATCGGTATGATCGGTCGGATCGCTTTCATTACAATATTGACCTGTTCGTCCACGCTTTTTAGTGGGTCGATACGTATTTTTGCTTCTTCCATCGCCTTTTCGATCCGTGCAGGTGGATGTGGTGTCCTTGTTTGTGGATTGATCGCATTCTGTGCAATTGTACTTATGACTTGTTTTGTCTTCTCTTCAAGAATGTGTTTTCTCTGCTCTTTTGTAAGTTGTAATTCACCGTGTTGGATGATATTTGTTGCAATTTCAAATACGTCGCCTGTACCAAATGCCTTCTCAAGGTCAGATTCTGCAACATGGTCGCCACTGCTCATATCTTCAAATATTGATTCAACAGCGAGGATATCTTCGATCTTGACATCTTCCCCTCTCTTAAATGCAAATGCTCCATCCGGATCAACAGCCACTTCAAAATGCTTACCGCCTTTCTTAAGCCTTGCAGTTACGGAATTATCGAGAGATACCATTCTTAACACCTTCTTTATAATTAAAATATGATCTAATATTTTAAAGTGATATTCATTTTAAGTATTATGTTAATGTTAAAATGTTAATGTTAACAATAACATTAACGTTTAACAATAACATTGTTTAACAATAATGTTTAACATTAACATTCTATCATTTTAACATTACTCTTCGTTATCATCTTCACTATTTTCATCAGTTTCTTCTTCATCTGATTCTTCATCTATGTGCATTTCAAGAACTTGTGACACATAGGATTCCACTTCTTCGGATGTAAGTTTCTTAAACTGCTTGTTTTCAAGTGCAACCAAACCAACTTCAAGAGTTTCAGCATCAAGCTTTCCTTCAGCAGCATTGTAAAGTGCGTCAAGACCGAGTATGATGGCAGATTCGATATCCATGTTATCATCATGTTTTTTTTCAAATACTTCAACAACTGCATTTCGACCTGCACCGATGGCTGTTGCCTTGTATTCCAAAAGTGCTCCGCTTGGATCAGTTTCGAACAACCTGGGTTTATGATCATCGACACCTGCTATTAAAAGCGCTGTCCCGTAAGGGCGAACACCGCCATACTGTGTGTATGTCTGCTTGTGGTCACATATCTTCTTTGCAAGGACCTCAACACCGATGGGTTCATCGTATGAAACCCTATTGATCTGTGATTCAACCCTTGCCCTGTCAATAAGTGCCCGTGCATCAGCAACAAGACCGGATGTGGCAGCACCAACATGTTCATCGATCTGGAATATCTTTTCAATGGATTCGGCTTCGATCAACCTGCTTGTTATTCTTTTATCAACGAGCAGCACTACTCCGTCTTTTGCTTTTACTCCAACTGCTGTTGTACCTCGCTTTACTGCTTCCCTGGCGTACTCTACCTGAAAGAGCCTGCCATCAGGACTAAAGACAGTAATTGCCCTGTCATATCCCATCTGTGGTGCCATTTGCATGTTAAATTCATCTCCTCTAAATATAAACTCTAAT
>JAUVET010000050.1 GCA_030594665.1 Methanosarcinaceae archaeon | reverse complement strand
CCAGCTTCACATCGGCTTGTTACCAAGCCGGGTGTGGGGTTCAGTTCTGAGGTGGTGGCTAGCCTTTCCTCAGGTTGGATTTTCACCAACTGGATAGTATGAATTTTGCTCGGCACTCCTGTGTCCTCTGTGGCCAGAATTTCACTCGCAAGAGGTCATACTTATTTTGTTATAATGATCCTCTGTGACCATCTGCAGTTCTAAATTATACTTGCGGAGTGGTATAGTTTAAGTGCGCGACAAACGAAACAATATTCCAGCTCGCCGAAGAATGTTTTCATCTGATTACTTTCACCCCGCTTGGCTGAAAGCTATATACAATTACATCATATTAAGTGCAACAACAATACAACTGATATGACATCTGATCGATCTACTTCTACTTCAATCGGTATAACTATGCACAACACACTCCGGAAATACTTTGGTTATACGCTGTTCCGTCCGCTTCAGGAGGATATTATCAATGATGTCCTGAACGGAAAGGACACTTTTGTGCTGATGCCGACAGGTGGGGGTAAATCGCTTTGTTTCCAGTTGCCTGCACTTTTGATGGATGGAATGACAGTTGTTGTTTCTCCTCTTATCTCTTTAATGAAGGATCAGGTTGACACCCTTCAGGCAAACGGCATTGAGGCTGCATATCTTAACAGTACATTGAGTTACAGCAAGATTCGGGATATCAAGGCATCCATAACTAACAACAGGATCAAGATACTCTATGTCGCACCGGAGCGGCTAATGATGCCAGATACTCTTAATTTGCTCAAGAATGCGAATGTGAGCCTGTTTGCAATTGACGAAGCACATTGTATCTCAGAATGGGGACATGATTTCAGGCCTGAATATCGAAAACTCAAGGTACTACGGAAAAAATTCCTTGCCGTACCAATGATCGCACTGACTGCGACTGCAACCCCAAAGGTGCGAAATGATATTGTTTCAGAGTTGAAATTCAAGGGGCATAGTACATATGTGGCAAGTTTTGACCGCAAGAACCTTTTCTACAGGATCAAGCCAAAAAATGAAACCTACGGTCAATTGCTTCAATATTTGAAAGAGAACAGGGGAAAAAGCGGCATCATCTATTGCCAGAGCCGCAAGACCGTGGATTCGCTGTCAAAGAAACTCAATAAAGCCGGTTTTGGTGTGCGCCCATACCATGCAGGCCTGTCCGATAAAGTGCGTGCAAAGAACCAGGAAATGTTCACCAAAGACGATGTCCAGATCATTGTGGCGACCGTTGCTTTCGGGATGGGGATCGATAAGCCGAATGTGCGGTTTGTTGTCCATTATGACCTGCCAAAGAATCTGGAAAGCTACTATCAGGAAACAGGCAGGGGTGGGCGTGATGGACTTGAATGTGACTGTATCCTGTTCTTTGGTCACGGTGACCGTTACAAGATCGAGTATTTCATAAACAAGATGGGAAAAAAGCAGGAGCGTGATATCGCGCTTGTCCAGTTGCGCGACATGATCAACTATTGTGAGACTAATTCATGCCGCAGGAAGGTGTTGCTCAAATATTTCGGGGAGGAACTTGAAGACGACAACTGCGGGAGTTGCGATGTGTGCCTTGAGCCAAAAGAAATGTTCGATGGCACAAAGGCTGCAAAGAAACTGCTGTTGTGCGTTGAAGAACTTGGCCAGAGGTTCGGGATGAACTATGTGATCGATGTGCTGGTTGGTGCAAAGACCAAGAAGATCATTGGTAACCGTCATACCATGTTGAAAAGTTACAGTACAGGTCACGAATATTCGAAATCCCAGTGGCAGTCGATCTCACGTGAGATGGTGCGGCTTGAGGTGTTGGGTGTGGAAGGCGCACGATATCCGTTGCTGAAATTGAACCCAAAAGGCATGGCGGTCTTAGGCGATATTGAATCCGTACAGATCACAAAACCGGCTGCTGATGTTAAAGTTCAGGTTAAGGAAAGTAGGGTTGGTACGCGATCTGGATATGAGTCAAAGTATAAGTCAAATTCAAATTCAAAATCCGGATCGAAATATGGATCAAAGTATAAGTCCAAATCCATGTCTAAATCCAAATCCAAGTATATGCCTAAGTCTCAGCCTACCCCCAAGTCAACATCCGGGTCAACAACCATAAAGACGTTAAACGCCCTCGATTCAGATCTGTTCGAGAGGTTAAGGGTACTTCGAAAAACGCTGGCTAACCGTGCAAATTTACCACCTTACATTATCTTTGCAGATACGAGCCTGCGGCAGATGGCTGTGAAACGCCCAAAGACTACGCAGGAGTTTTTGAAAATAACAGGTGTGGCTGAGCATAAGCTGGAAAAATACGGAGGTACGTTCTTAGCAGAGATCGCAGATTTCTGTGAGAATGATGGCAAGTCAAAAGAACCCCGATCCAAAAACACAACTGCAATTCCTCCACAAGTTTCAAAAAATCGTAACTCGACTTCTGATGTTTTGTCTCCAATTGTGGCGGAAACACTTAAGTTTTACAGGCAGCACATGTCAATCGAAGAAATTGCGCGGGTTCGGAACCTGAGCCAGAGCACAATTGCAGAACACATTGAAAACTTAATTCTGGCTGGAAAGATCGATTCGATCGATCATATGGTTGATGTGGAAAAACAATGCCTGATCAAAAATGCAATCAACGAAGTTGGAAGCAAATACCTTTCACGCATCAAAACGAAACTTGGTGAGGATTACTCCTATGGTGAGATAAAACTGGTGCGGGCTGATATGATGTTTGCACAGAAGTGACACAGTCCCGTAAAGTTTGTTAGTAACTATTCAGCCATATATAATGCCATCAGAAGGTGTTATTGCCATTCAAACTTACCATCGATCATTTGTAATAATACAACCACGGAGGACACTCACCTCCTACGGAGGTGAGTGTCCTCTGCGGTGAATATTTTTGCCATGATTCATTTTACCCAGAATAAATTAAAAAGTCTTGCAAAACAGATGGAACAACTTATATCTATCGAGGTTTAAGATAACAATTATGAGCCATATAGATAATAAAATATTCAAAGCAATAGGAAGCGACACTCGATTGAGCATGCTTGAGAGACTTGCTGAAGGCGATCTGCACATATCAGGACTGGCAAGGGAATTGAATATATCGGTACCGGTTGCTGCCAAGCATGTCCGGATACTGGAAGATGCGGACCTTATCGAACGAAAGAAATTTGGTAGAACACATGTTTTGAGCATCAATACCAAAAATATCTACAATTCACTGGACTGTTTTGCACCAACAAAAAGGATCGAGGTTGAAAAAGGGACAAATTTGTTGGATATTCTAAAAAGTGTTTCTGCTGTTGAGGTCAAAAGGGTTGGAAATCAGGATATTGTGATATCAACAGATGGTGAAGAAGGATTCTATGTATATGAGGTGGATGGGAAGATATCGGAACAAATGGTTGAGGATTGTGTATTTGAAGATGATGCTATGGTGGAGTGGAAAAAACTGGTGCCAGTCACCAGAACAAAGTTGTCAATAAGTGTCAAGGGCCAATAGAACAAAGTTGTCAATTAGTGTCAAGGGTCAATAGAACAAAATTGTCAATAGGTGTCAAGGGTCAATAGAACAAAGTTGCTATTAGGAATAAGAGAAGGGTAGTTTGGCGAAAACTTGATTTAAGACACGATCACTTATAGGTCACAATGAAAAACGCGATAATACTTACACTGTTAATCCTTATTTTTGCAACCACTTCGGCAGGGTGCATTGACGAACTTGTGCCGGTCGGGGATAATTCGAACAGTGCGGACATCTCCGCCTATGAATTTGATGTTTTCATAAACCAGAGTGCAAATGGTGATCTTGTTGTAAATACAACTACCTTTTACCTGTTAAAGGATACAGGTGTCAGGGTAGTTCACATGCTTGTGAACACTACTCTCATCGATATTATCCCTATTGATGAGATGAGTTCAAATCAGGAGCCACTGGCCAACATTGTCATAATCGCCGACAATGCGAATACAACAAATGCATCGATCGAAGTGTTTAACAGTTATTCACACGCAAACAGGGCATCTGACATCGGTTATACCATTTCAAAAGATGTAATTCGTGGACAAAAACATACATACCTGAAATTTAATGAAACCATCACAGGATTTGTGACATACACAATTTCAATGCAAAACGGACAGGATTTCATATACATTCCAACATCCCCATCCATCGTGCGGTTTATCCTGCCGGCAGGTTATACCACAGGGAATTCATTGATCGGGATTGCCAGACCACAACCTGATGAAACATATCTCGATAATAAAGAACGGGAGACTCTAATTTGGTATGAACATGAAGATATACCTATGCCAAGATCCATTATGGTGAAATTTTATCCGAATTCAGCACCAAAAACGCTATTGATCGTAGGCAGTATCCTTGCATTTGGTGCGGCAATCGTTCTTGTGAACTACTATATTATCAAGAAAAAACTGGAAAAGATGCGAGATGATATTGAACAAAGTTCAATGAAATATGAAGGTGAGCACAAAAGGTAAGTATTTGTTTAGCGATTTTTAATATCTCTTTTACTTATAAAAATATAGTATTCCAAGCAACTTCCTCATAAATCAATAAACATTAAATGGAACAACTGTATTTACTAAATCATGTCAATGACCATAGGCCTTGCAGGCAAACCAAACTCAGGAAAGTCCACTTTTTTCAAATCTGTGACATTGTCGGATGTGGAGATCGCAAATTATCCGTTTACAACCATAAATGCCAATCGCGGTGTGGCGTACATACGTACCGACTGTCCATGTGCAGAAAAGGACAAAAGATGCGGCAATTGCAATGAAGGTATTCGTTTTGTTCCAATTGAGATAATCGATGTTGCAGGACTTGTGCCGGATGCACATGCGGGACGCGGTCTTGGAAATACATTTTTAGATGAACTGCGGCAGGCACAGGCGATCATCCATGTCATCGATGCTTCTGGCGGCACGGATATCGAAGGCAATCCTGTTGACATTGGAAGCCATGATCCACTGGATGATGTCGATTTTTTGAATCATGAGATTACAATGTGGATGGTTGGGATACTGAAACGCAATTGGACGAAACTATCCCGAAAGATACAGGCAGAAGGACTCCAGCTTGAGCATGTGATAGCAGACCAGCTTGCAGGTGCAGGTGTGGACAGTGAACAGGTTCACATTGCACAGAGAAACTGCAACCTGTTGACAGATCATGTGAAATGGGAAGACGATGACCTTGTTATACTCTGCGATGCAATTCGTGCGATCAGTAAACCATTGATCATTGCCGCAAACAAGTCTGACATTGCACCAAAAGAAAATATTGGGAATCTCAAAGGTCTTGATATAATAGTTGTGCCAACAAGTGCAGCAGCAGAACTGGCACTAAGATCAGCAGCAAAAAGTGGTGCAATCTCATACATCCCAGGCGATTCAGATTTTACTATAGTTTCTGATAAACTTTCAGATGCGCAGAAGATAGGGCTTGAAAGTGTACGCACACTCATAAAAGACGCCGGTGGAAGCGGGATACAGGAATGCATCAACAGGGCAGTGTTCGAACTTTTAGATCTTATTGTCGTGTATCCGGTTGAAGATGAGGGGAAATGGATCGATAAGAATGACCGCATGTTGCCGGATGCATTCCTTATGAAAAAAGGTTCAAATGCCCATGATCTTGCATATATGGTGCATTCGGATATCGGCGACCGGTTTTTGTATGCTGTGGATGGCAGGACAAAAATGCGCCTTGGTGAAAAGCACGAGCTTAACAATGGTGATGTCATCAAGATCGTTTCAACTGCCAAGTAGGTAATTTGCAGATCCGGGTCAGTATGAATATAATCACCGCACTCTATGAGAAATATTTATTGGACAAGATTAAAAAAACAGCCGTAGGTATTCCAAAACATGTGACACTGGTACTTGCGGAAAACGATGTTTTAAATCGTGATGGTGAATCAAAATTGAGTTCATTTATAACCTGGTGCAAGAAACTGGGTATAGATATTATCACTATTCATATTGACATACTTGATGCTGAAAAAGAGCTCAAAACTGAAATGGTCGTAAATATAATTGATCGATTGCAGATCGTTTTTTCAAAAATCCCTGAAGAGGTTGGATTTTTTATATACGATGAACACGGGAATTTGAATGCTAAACGTGAAGGTTCATCGCCTTTGGTTCATATTTTTGTGGGTTTTAGTGGCAGGGACGAGATCACAAATGCAGTGAGATCTGTATTGGCAGATGTTAAATCCGGCAAGGTCAAAACGGATAATATTGATGAGAGTATGATCGAGTCGCATTTGATGGTCAGGCATGAACCTGATATTGTCATCCGTGCAGGCGGTAAACACCTGTCGGATTTTTTGATATGGCAGTCCGTTTATTCGGAGCTATATTTCACAGATGTCAACTGGTGCGATGTCAGGAAGATTGATTTTTTGAGGTTCATCCGTGATTTTCAAAAACGACAGCGCAGGTTTGGGAAATAAAGGACCATTTTTATCAAATATCCCTGTACATAGCGACCGCATTATCGTCGATGTAATAACCAGTTACGACCCCAATGACCTTGAATCCGTTATTGAGGTAGAACATCTGCACATTGCGGTTCTTTTCCCGCACCTCAAGAGTGATGGTGGATGCACCATGTATTTTACCAAAACCGATACACCAGTCAATAAGTTTAGTTCCTATCCCGCACCGTAGATATTTCGGATGCATCGCAATGCTCCCGATATGCACCCTGAAGTCGATAATGTCCGCGATAACATATCCTTTTATGATGCCATCTTGCTCGTACAACACAAACCCCGGATGTCCCAGGTGTGACTTGAACAAAAAGCGGGGCCATGGGCCACTAAATGATCGATTTTCGATATCCACTATTGCGGATAGGTCGGATTCAGCAACATTTCGTATCATCAACCCTCATTTCCTTCAATTTTCATCTCATTTTGGGCCTGCAATTATAGATATAAAACACAACCATTGTTTGACAGGTTATTTATAGATAATCGGATATGGAATTAAACAATGCCGATTCCAAAATATGCCGTTATAGCCTGTCCCAAATGTCGAGTCCATTCCCAGATAGTTGAGTATGGCACAGCGACAACGAAATGCCAAAATTGCGGCGCTACTCTTAAGATAAATAAACTCAGGATATTATATACTTCCGATATTCTTGAAGAAGCGATATTAGCCCGCACGCAATTTCAGGCCCGGATGCATGGGGAACGTGTTGATACCAATCTGCCAGAGATGGGATTTGTGGATGAACGGGATATGTCCAAAACCAAATATAAATACAAAAATAAATATGAAAATGAAAATGAAAACAGACCAAAAAGGAATGCACAAAAAACTATTATTGATATTATAAGGTCTGCTGACGGTGCGCTTGAAATTGAAGTATTAAAAATGCGTGCATTGGATCATGGCATTGACGCTGATAGGTTTGAGAAGATACTTGAAGGATTGCTCAGGATGGGGGAGATATATTCTCCTGATATTGGGTTTGTGCGCCTTGTTTGATATTGGTTCATTGGTGTTCGGTTAAGGAATTATATTGGCTTGTTTGAATGTTTTTTGACAGATGCAACTCGATACACAGCCCAAATGACTAAACCCCGCGCAACAACCCGCCGTAGGCGGCACATTCCAAATATTATAAAAAAGATTGGATTGGCCGGATTGACCAGAATTGTAATATATATGTGACTGTCGGGGAAGTTATAAAAATCTAAACATTTGTAATAACATTTGTATGTGAAAACGCTATGCTGCATTCATATTATAAGTTGAAATATCGAGAAAACATCCATATCGTTCGCATCAGTGTTGTGGGAATGTGCCGCGCTACGTGCATGCGGTAGCACCGTTTTTATCTTGAACTTGTTAAACCACCTACACCACAACATAACTGTCAACGACGCACTTGCCGAACAAATGCGATATTCAGATACATTTTATAATGTTTGGAATACGCCGCCTGCGGCAGTTCGTGTCGGCATTAAAACCACCTGAACAAATACTGCAATTAAATCTACAAGTTAGTCCATGTTGTTGCTTTTACCATTCACACATTTTTGAATAGGTTCCGTAAATGTATGGTATTTATCATGATTCATTTCTTAAGCGAACACCAATGGATATTGGTTTTGAGTTATTCTGACATTGTTTGCTATGTATTTTGTAGATCCGTGGTGGTGAAACGTGGTGCCGATGGCGGTTGTTGCAATGTTTGTTTTTTTGGTTATGCGCAAGATATATCATAGAAGACATCCTATTTATCAGGTCTAACGAATGCCATTTATGGCGTTATCGAATTGATCAAAATTATATTAAATCTGGTAAAAACATGTCACATGCAGCAACTAATATTGTAGAACTATTA
>JAUVET010000256.1 GCA_030594665.1 Methanosarcinaceae archaeon | reverse complement strand
CCGCGTAGCTGGACAGGAGGACGTACACGCCCCGCACTGCAAACATCGATCGATCCCAATAGTATCGGATGTCCTCAGGCTTTTTTTCACGGTCTCTGCAAGTGTTTTGCATACAGGCGTGTCATATTCGCTGATCACATCTAACATCACATCCGGCATCGCATCTGGCATCACATCAGTCATTGTTTTCCCCCATTTCCATTTCTGCAAGGGATGTAAAGGTTTCAGCCAATCCCCTGTAATTCGGTATGTAAGCCTTCTTAAAATACAGCCGTTCGCCTGTTTCACCAAGTTCGTCCTTAAGGTTCTCAAAATTCTCAAGCGCAAGCGGGTAGATGAATGTACCAATCGGGTTGTCTGTGGGTTCTTCGACCATCAGGACTGCCCGACTTCCATGCATAAATGCGCGTTCGATCATGGCTCTGGTGACAATTGTGGTTGTTGGCACGCGTATGATCTTAACATTCTCAGGATATTGTGCGACGCTGTTCCCGATGTTATCGACAGTGGCATAAGGGATCTCGCGACTTAAAAATGCGAGCACATCTCCTTTTTTAATGACTCCATCGATCTCAGCCATAATTTGTTCTTCTTTATATCCGGCGATACTGATTGCGCCTTTATTACACAGTTTTGTGCAATATCCGCAGCCATTGCAAACAAGTGGATCAATAATGGTGTTACCTGCCTCATCTTTTAATATCCCGTCAAAAGGACATTTGAAACACATCCCACAATTGTTGCACAAAGAACGTTCGATCTGTGCGATCTGCGGGTCAAGCCTGATCACTTTGTCTGAAATGAAAGCACTGGTGCGCGCGGCTGCCAGTCCGGATTGTGCGATCGTATCCGTGACATCCTTTGGGGATTGTGCAGTTCCGCAAACAAAAATTCCATCTCTTGAAGTATCGACCGGTTTCAGTTTTGAGTGCTTTTCCTTGATAAATCCATCTTCGCTAAGTGTTATATTTAGTATATTGGCAACCTGCTTTGTGCCGGATGATGCTTCCATTGCAGATGATAGCACAACCATATCAGCAGGTATTTCTTTCAATTCCTGGGTGAGAGTATCTTCGATCTTAACAACAAGGTTGTGATTTGCTTTTTGTACCACTTCAGCCGGACGCCCGCGAACAAAAGAGATGCCCATATCCTGTACTGCGCGGTAATAGTTCTCATACAATCCAAAGGCGCGAATGTCGATATAACATATTGTCACATTGGCATCAGGATATTTTTTTGCGATAAGGCTTGCGTGTTTGAGTGCTGCCATGCAGCAGTAGCGTGAGCAATACTTATTTCCGCTTTTGTCCTCGTCTCTTGAGCCCACACACTGTATCATGACAATGTTGTGTGGCATTGAATTGTCAGATGGGCGTGCGAATTTTCCAAGTGTTGGACCGTTGACCCCGAGTATTCGTGCAAGTTCCATTTGGGTGACAACATTTTCAAAAATACCATATCCATATTGTGGTTTCCTGGAGGCGTCATATTCATCGAATCCGGTTGCCACGACAATAGCACCAACATCAAGTTCGATCATCTCGTCCTTTTGTTCAAAGTCAATAGCATCTACTTTGCAGACATCCCGGCACTTGCCACATTCTCCGCCTGTAAGTTCGATACAATGTTCGGGATCGATGGAATATACCTGTGGTACGGATTGGGCAAAGCGCATGGATATTGCCTTTTTGTCTTTTACACCGCAGTTATAGTCATTTTCCACATACGTAGGACACACTTTGCTACACCTGCCGCATGCCATACAATTGTCTTTCACGTACCGTGGTTTTTTTCGTATTGTGACCTTGAAATCACCTGCACTGCCATTTACGTTTTCAACTTCCGAATATGTGAGGAGTGTGATGTTTGGGTGCGAGCCGACCTCGTTCATGAGGGGACTCAATGAACACATGGAGCATTCTTCAGCAAGTTTTTCAGGAGAAAACATCTTTCCGATTTTTGCAGTATTGCCACCAATTGTTACTTCTTTCTCGATGAGATAAGTGTGAATGCCGTTGTTCGCAAGGTTAAGTGCAGAATTTATTCCTGCAATTCCGCCACCTATGACCATTGCATTTGGATTGATCGTAACTTGTATCGGTGTTAGGGGGAGAGCTGTCTTTACGCGTTTGATCTTGGCATTTAGAAGTGATATTGCTTTGTTTGTTGTTGCAAGGTTATCCGGGTGTACCCAAGAGCATTGTTCGCGAAGATTTGCGATTTCAAGCATTGATGCGTTCAATTGTACGTCCTCTATGCATCTGCGGAACAGCTTTCCGTGTTTTGTCGGCGTACAGGCACCTATGATGACTTTATCGAGTGAATGTTTGTCGATACTTGTTCTTATCAAGTCTTGTCCGACATTTGAACATAGATACTCACAATCAAAAGTAGAGATGTTATCCGATCGAATTTCCTGTTTCACTGACTGGATATCGATAATATCAGATATGTTCCCGCCGCAGTGGCAGATAAATACGCCAATCTGTTCGCTTGAAAGACTCATTGGTTTGTACTTGAATGTATTTGGTATTTAAAATTGACCGGTCAGCACAAATAACTATCCGGTATGAGAAATATTACCATGCAATGTATCCGTTTTAGGATAGTAGTTCTAAAAGATTTGTAATACTGGTTTGAAATAAAAATAATATGGTACGAGTAAATTGTGGTGACATTCGATTTAAATTTAGACAAAACTCTTTAGTCGCTGTATGTTTTCAAGAATTGTTTTGTTCTCTGCCATTATTTCATCTTCAATGGTTTTTATGACATTTTCAAGTGGTACGACGAGTTTATAGAGTTTGATCGGGCGCCCTTTCCCTTCGCTCTTCTTCTCTTCCCGGATGTCCACCCAATTATATTTATTCAGATGCCGCATGGCAATGCTCACTTCAGGCTGCCTCAGTCCCGATGCCATCTCGATATCACGAGATGTGATCTCATCTACATTCGATAAGCAAGCAAGTGTTAGGGCAACAGGTCTGGTTAAATTCAGTTTTCGAAGCAACTCAACCATTTCAAATTCACTATCCCCCATCATTGTAATTTGTTCATATATCATATAATCACCAAATAACTCCCATAATTTCTGAAATATATTAATTGTCTATTAACATATA
>JAUVET010000268.1 GCA_030594665.1 Methanosarcinaceae archaeon | reverse complement strand
CGAATACTGTCATGTGACTCGTTACCTGTCATATTACACTTTACATAGATGTGAGATTTGCATATATATTTAACGAATGCGAGTTCGTTTATTGCCGAAATGTGTTTCTGCTTTAGTTTTCATGAGACTTTTTAATATATTTGAAGACTCCTTCCTCGGAACGAAGTGACAGGTGGGAGATGAATAAACCGATAGATATAATACCATATTGCACCTATGTTTTTTGTATAGGGATGGGATATCCCGAATTCAAGCCTGTTGGAGAGAAGACTTAAGTCAACTCGATGAATCAGGAAGCACCTTCATCGCTGCTTTGCAGCAGGTGGGTGTAGTTCACTGAATGCCTTTCATTATCTTTGCAGTACTTATCAGTTTATTCACTGAGCGGTGCAGGCTGCGAAGACCTTCTTCATCCCCAGACACGCCTTCTGCCCCTTTGTCCTTAGACCAGAACGTACCGCCAAGATTTGCTCCGAACGAGCCACCTGCAACCGGTATCATCTCACTTATCACATAAAAATCTAGGATGGTCCGGATCGCAGGTTCCTGCCCACCGATACGGTCACCGCCGTCGGCGGCGGCCATGCCAACCTTGTTCAAAAACACTTTCGGGTCACGTGCAACGATCGCACGGCACCTGTCCATCATGACCTTTGTCTGGCCGCTGAGCGTTCCCTGGTATACTGGTGTGCCGATTATCCATGCATCTGCCCATATCATTTTCTCATACAACTCGACCATATCATCCTTGTGAATACATCCCTCTTTTTTGCGGATGCAGTAATCACAATGAATGCAGAAATTCAATGTTTTGCCGCTTGCAGAAAAATAGTCGGTCTCAACCGAATACTTTTCATTTGCAAACCTTAACGCTTCCTTTACCACATGATCGGTCGCTTTTTTCCTTGGACTTCCGGATATACCCAGAAGTTTTATGGATTTTTCATTATCATTGTTATTATCAGTATCAGACATTTTCACCCCGTCACTAAAGTATATGGCAACTCAATTGCTCCTAACCGGCATGCAGTAACACACCTGCCGCAATCTCCACAATTCTCCGGATGCACGACATGCGCCTTCAAGTTGCCTCGTCTGTCTTCTTCTAATTCAAATACATCGTTCCAGCATGTTTCAACACATGCACCGATTCCCTCGCATACATTTATATCTACTTTCGGTGGCATATACTACACATTTTCCTTACAAATATTACATCAAGTTGTTTGATTGAAATCACTTGACAGTGATCACTTTCTCGCTCTCCCACATTCCATGGACATTGCATCGAATGACCGCACGCAGTGTAGCAGTCTCATGCGCTCCGCTTTTGACCATATTGATAGTTGCTTTTGCGGTCATAAACATCGGCGTGAGTATCACTTTGGTAATGAAGTTCCCACCTGAATACAGGTCGATCCACTGAATATGATGAACTTCTTCCATCACATGTGGCGTGCTTCCAACCTTGACTGTCACTTCAAACGCCTCGCCGGCGGTCACGGTGTCGGGTGCCGTGATGACAGGCACATGCTTCTTTTCCATATCTGTAAGGTTTGATGCGTCTGCGGGATCATTGATCCCACAAAACAGGCTCTTTCCGGTCATATTGTACCTCCAATGTGTTATTTTCAATGTCGGGTGAAATTGTATATTATTTCAACATCTTCAAAGCATCCTTGCAAACAGCAACAGAAGGAGCGCCTGATGTCAGGAAAATGACATCCATCGTTTCCATGATCTCTTCTTTTGTCGCACCGGCATTGATTGCACTTTTCATTTGTGATACCGTACACTCATTGCATTGCCTGGATGCGACAACTGCAAGAGCCATCAATCTCTTTACCTTTCCGGAAAGAGCACCGTCTGTTAATATCTTGTGGTCACATCTTTTGTACTTTAACAAAAAATCAGGGTCAAGTTCTCCAAGTGTATCCAGAATAGATGGGGTGAATCCCATCTTTTTGTTCATGCTTTCCAGTATCTCTTCGTGTTCGCTCATATAATAATTACCTCCATATTGTTTGTTATGGTGCTTTTATGCATATATTTCTTAAAATCATTGATCAGTCAAATGCGTCTACCAATGTCTGTTTAATACAATAATTGCACATGATCCTTGGAAGTTCCTTCTTCAATACTTTCGCAGGTGTTGGATAATTTCCACTCCATATAGGCAGGTCCATCCTTCTTGCATGTTCATCGCATAGGCCTTTTCCACACACGATGCAGATAGCCACTGCTTCACTGTCTTTACCTTCTTCCATACAGTCGTAACATTTCAACATATTACCACCTCAAAAATTCTCAAGCAACGCTTCATGGCACGGCTCACAAACTATTCTGAGCATATGCTCCACATCCGGTTTCAAGCGCACAGGGTAATCCCCGTCCCATACAGGAATCTCTTCCCGTCTTAGATGATCTTTGCATAAACCCATTCCACACACGATACAGATGGCAACAGCATCCGTATCTTTTCCCATTTTAGCACATTGATAACATTTCATGTATATTCACCTATTGAAATACTCCCTACTATCTGGCCTATTCAATCAATTCCATTTCTTCCCCACAACATTCAAGAGCACCGCCACCTACTTTTGTGACTTCGACCTCATTACCGCAAATGTCGCAGCGATATTTTTCACCAATTCCGGATACGCCCATTGATCTCACCTCCCTTTTACGTTTTAACATATTAAAATTGATTAGGAGTTAGCCATATATAATTAGCCATGTACAAGTAGAAATACAAACCATTCACGTATTTACGAACGGCGTTGTGCATGAATTTACATCGTCCTCCAGAGGATTAAACAGCATTTCTGCATCGTCTACATTGTATCTTATTCCCACTGACATTCAAACTATTAAGATAGTGTGGAACGTTGGTGCATATATACATGTTGGTGACAAATATG
>JAUVET010000270.1 GCA_030594665.1 Methanosarcinaceae archaeon | reverse complement strand
TTTGACGGGAACGTATCCCAAGCGCATTAGTTGTTCTCCCTCTCGGCCTACTATTATTGTAGGCTGCAAGATACATTTTTTTGTCGCTCTTGCAATAAGGGGTATATACGAGCGCAAAGTTACGGTAACAATGTCTTTGCGGACTTTGCGATCTTTGCGGTGAAATTAAAATCGAGATTGCACTCAAACGGCGGCGGGCTCAGTGCACCAAAACAGGCAGATGGGGCATGGCTTTCGTGCTCGCTTCCGGTTCGCATCCCGTGCGCTGTTTAATCATTTTTTCAGACGCTGATTTATACGGATTTTAAGCTATTTTTACACAAATTATATATTTCAACAGCCATGGCAGAGCCCACCATTCCCCGAGGCCGCCGCCTGCATCGCAGAACACTCGCATTTTCATCATTAATTCAGACACCGAACCACGCAAATTTGAGTTTGAGAGGGGGAGTAAATTGGCGCGCGGTTGGCGTATCTCGATTGGGGTGTGTGTCGGCTGAGGGTACAGGGGATTGATACTCAGTTATTTTTTTAAAAAAGGTACTTCTATATTGGTGAAGGTTAATTCTAATGCATGAAACTAAAATTCATATTAAAAGGCAAGAAAGTACACGAGGTTGGTTATCGTGTGCTCTTACTTAACAAGGCAATGTCTTTGGGAGTAGATAATTTTAACACTTTTAATACTTTCATAGATGGTGTTCAAACAGTCATTGCCATTATAGATACTGATATTGAATCAATTGAGGAGTTCAAAGGGTTTGTGAACACGACAACCCCGGAAGGTGCAGAACTGGATGAGATTAGTGTTGATGAATACACAAATACTGTTCCACCAATTGAAAGATGTATGCAGGCATTTCAGATGGAACATTGGGGTAAAAGTATACCGATTTTGCTAAAAATGCTTGATAAACAGGATCAAACGATTATCACAATAAAAGACGAAGGTGACAAAACAAGGGATGCTATATCAGATCACATGTCACAGGATGTTGTAGAACTGAGGGATGAAATAAGTCATATAAAAACTACAATGGCAAAAATTGCTAGCAAAGTGGGCGTTGTAGTTTAGATATATGTATTTTCATTGTAATTTGCATGATATTAGTCAGCATTGCTTGGTTTTTAACTATGGAATTTATGTCCGAAAAATAACTGGATTTTTGGATAGTGTCTACATTTTCAACAATATAAACACTCCTACCTTCCTTGTTTGGTTAGCTGGCATTTGAGTTCTTCAGAGCAAACGGCAGCGGGCTCAGTGCAGAACACCCGCGTTTTCATCATTTTTTCAGACACAGATTTACACGGATTTACGCAGATTTGAACTTGTGAGGGGAAGTGAATTATGAATCAGCGCGCGTCCTGCCCTTTGCTCTTAAAATGCCCGCAGATTGGCGAAGATGGGGGCGTGGTTCTTATTTTTTCAGACACGGATTCGGACTTGTGATGGAATTGAATCATGGGTTCGCACGCAGTCGGCATGTGTGTGGCAATGGAGATGCGCCGCAGGTGGAACCGAGTTCGCCAGAGCAAACGCCGCCGAGTCAGGAGTGGTGAAGCAGACAGTAATCTGCATATTTTCTATAATTCTCTTCTCCATTGCAGATTCTCTTTTGTTCGAATGTGGTGGACACAACAGAGAAAATAATCAAACATTTAGAAATTGCAGAGCTAACTTAGAAAATTCTACGTTTCTCCTATTCTTTGAATGTTTTTTTGATACAAGTTTTATGGAAAGCATTTTAAATATTGAAAAACGATATTAAAAGGTGATTGGAAATGAAATATAAAGTAGTGATAAGTGATGGAGAAGATGGTTGGTTTGTCGTAGAGTGCCCATCCATTCCAGGATGTGTATCACAGGGGAAGACTATCGAAGAAGCACTGGAAAATATAAAAGATGCTATCCAAGGTTGCTTAGAAATCTTGAATGAAAAAATCGAAATAAAAGGCAAAGGGAAGATAATGGAAGTCGCTGTCTAATGGCAAAATTACCCCGAATATCAGGCGTAAAAGCAGTTAAGGTTTTTAATAAAGCAGGTTGGTTGGCGGTAAGGCAAACTGGCAGCCATGTCATAATGACAAAATCCAATTCTAAAGTTATACTTTCTGTTCCAAGACATAAGGAACTCGATAGAGGCACACTCAGAAAGCTCATCAACCTTGCTGGTTTAACCGTTGGTGAATTTGTCGAGCTGTCATGATTGTAGGACGTTTAAACAAAAGGATGCTAATTCACTGCAGAGTACTGTGGATAGAGCTTTCTTGCTCATCATAGTTATCCCATTTATATAATTATAGTTTTCATTTTCAGGAACTTTCTGAGGTAAAATATCAAAAACCAAGGTCATATATACATCGCCAGCCGAAGCGTTAATAAAAAATCTGTATTTGTATAGCTGCGAAGATGAGATTGTTCAATTGAAGCTAAAACCAATACAACCGCCGCAATCGGTGTATTTTCACAACACTAACGCGAACGGTATGGACATTTTCTCGTAGTATATTTGTGTATGTTTTCCAATTGGCATGTTTTCCAATCGGCGCGCGTCCTGCCCTTTGTTCTTAAAATGCTCGCGGATTGGTGAAGACCGCGCGCTGTTTAATCATTTTTTCAGACGCTAATTTACACGAATTCGGAGCTATTATTACACAAATTATATATTTTAACAGCCATGGCGGAGCCCCACCAATACCCGAGGCCGCCGCCCGCATTGCAGAACACCCGCGTTTTCATAATTTATTCAGACGCAGATTCACAGCGGATTTACGCAGATTTGAACTTGGGAGGGGAAGTGAATTGTGAATTGGCGCGCTTTCTATCTGTTTTATCCTGAGATTGTGCAGACACCGTATGCACAATTGGATGCAGCGAGCCGAGACAAAATTGGTGCAGCAAAAAT
>JAUVET010000062.1 GCA_030594665.1 Methanosarcinaceae archaeon | reverse complement strand
GATTTCAGGCAGAAGTTATTGGAGATGTGGGGTGGGTTGAAAGATTCGATTCCAGTAGTATTGGTGATGCTCGACAATGCAGAAGGATTGAAACAGATATCCGGAGCAAACGAAGAATTGAGAAACACATTCCAGCGATTGAGTGAGTATGATTGCAAATATGTATTGATAATTGCTGGTAAACCTGATTTGTTTGCAGGAATAACTTCAATTTATGAACCGTTCGCCAGATTTTTTAATTTTATAGAACTGAAGCAGTTCACATACGAAGAGACAAAAGATGCGATTGAGAAACCTCTGGAAAACATCCATAACCTCAAATTTGAACAGGATGCTATCCGGGAGATATACCGAATAAGCGAAGGACATCCGTTTATCGTCAGGTCTATGTGCTCTACAATGTACATTGCCATGAGGGGAGAGGGTGTGATAGATGAAAGCACTGTTGAAAGGTTGGTGCCAAGAATCCTTTACGATCTGGGCAGAAAGGTTTTTTCGGACAGATTCACTCAAGCAAGTCCGGTAGAACAAAGAATCTTGATATCAATGGCGTCTTTTTCCGGGAATAATCTGAATTACTCTGATATAGCAGGGATGTCAGGCACACCTAAAAAGAAAATCGGAACGTTCCTATCCAGATTGACTGAGAAGGATTTGATCAGGAAGGTGGAAAGAGGTCAATACGAATTATTTCATCCGTTGTTCAAAGAATACCTGAATAAATTTGTGGTGGGGAGTGGTAATTTATGAAAATTTTTACACCGTTAGTTCCGAAAACGTGATTGTGCGACATTTGAGGCAAGCAGATAATAGCCTATCAAACTAAGTGTCGTTTTAGCATGAAATGCACTCACAATAAAGACATTGTTACCTTAACTTTGCGTCCTTTGCGACCTGCACGCCCCGCAGGCACTCAACTCCGTAGGAGGTGGGTGCTCTTTGCGGTGTGGCATTTCATGAATAATATATTTTAACAGCCATAGCGGAGCTCTCCCCCGCACTCCACTTCCCCGCCCCACACTCTGCACACAACCATACAGAAACATGACGATGTTGCGGAACACGGATTGGACGGATGACACGGATGACACGGATCTACGCGATCTGAACTAAAAATCCGGTAGGAATTCACTCAAAATAACCGCAGATGAACGCAAATAAACGTAGATCGAATTATAATAAATTTATTAATATATTTTCGGCGCAGCCCGCCACCTGTAAATATACACCCACACAACCTCCACCACACCCCTGCGCATCCCCCGATTACCTAAGCGGCCGCTGGGCATTGGCTACGACGAGGACGCTCAGGCCGTCCGGGCGGGGGGAGCTTGAGATCACGGATGTGAACTATGAGTATATCAGGCGGGGGGCTGGGATCATTTCAATATTAACCACAGAGTGCACAGTGCAACACAGAGTAGTGTCGCGTCAACGTCCAAGTGTTGGATTATGAAGGGCATAGGTCATATGGCATAATTCCAAAATCAAATAATTTCAACAATTCTATTAGACAGCAGATTTACGCAGATTTACGCAGATGCAACATTAAATCAGCGTCAATCTGCGTGACCTGCACGCCCTTCGGGCGCAGCAGGCACTCAACTCCGCAGGAGGTGAGTGTATCAGCATCTTGAAAATAACTGGAAAATGGGACAGTGTCAGATCATATATCTAGCGATATTGTATGGTTGACTCGACAGCAGGGTAAAAACCTATGTACACTCTGTGGTTTTAGTATAACATATATTATATATTTCTATTGCCATGACAACACTCCACGCACAACAACTGAATACCACTTCCCGGCACATGCCCGCCATATATTCACCCGGCGCTATATTCATCCATTCTCTGCTCTCTGTACCTGGGCAACACAAACCACCACGGCTGGCTGCCACCCTGCCGCCCTTGCAGGCTGCGGGTGCAGGGTAGATTGTTCGTATAACTTTTGTTTTGTAGTTTAACAATCATGGCCGCCCACAGTCCGAAAAATAGGCCCAGACAATCTTTAATAAACAATACAAATTGCAAAAACAATATTACAGGAAAAACGAAAGTCAATTTACAACAACCGCTCATCACTACTAAACCCCTGTACACCCGCCCCACACATGGAAAGTTACATGATATTGGGTGCGATGGGGACGCGTAGGCTGTCCGGGCGAGGCGAACTTGAGATCACGGATGTAGACAATGAGTATATCGGGCGGGGGCGGTAGGGTATTCCGTGCTGGACGAGATGTGGAGCGATGCGGGGACGTTCGGGAGTTTGTTGAGGGCGGGGGTTATGGTTGAGAATGAACAGGGATCTATAAAATTTAATACCGAGTGAAATATGAAAATCGCAATTGTTCTTGGGACCCACCCCGAGATCATCAAGATGAGCCCCATCATCCGCGCGTGCGACCACCACAACACCGACTACTACATCCTCCACACAGACCAGCATTATTCTTACGCCATGGGCAGCGTGTTCTTTGAAGAACTCAATCTGCCGGCGGTGCGGTACAACCTTGACGTTGGTTCAGGCACCCACGGTCGGCAGACTGCAACAATGCTGGAGTCTATGGGATATCTTGAGTTATTGCAGCTTGAGAGGGGTGCGAGATTGGTTTTATCCGATAGTGGTGGGGGGTTGCAGGAGGAGGTTTGTATTCTTGGTGTGGGATGGCGTGACATTGCGGGATAATACTTAAGAAACCGGAGACTATGGATGTTGGGGCGAATGTTGTGGATGTTGATGGGTTCATTGGTGTGGAGTTTGTTTATATGGAGGTAGGGAGAGGGGATAAGAATGTGTATGATATGTGTGTGTAAGAAAATTATATCTGCAAGTAGGTGTAATTATACTTTGCTGATCTGATATGATTAAATGGAATTGGGGGACATATCGGAACATATTAAAATATCACCGAATACTATCAGCGTAAGCATTTAGCTAAAAGAAATTCTGTAGATATACAGGAAAAAAATAAAAACGGGAAAACTATAACAATTGTGGAAGAAGTAAATGAAGCAAAAAACTATTTACATTGATGTTTGTGCTTTATGCAGACCTTTTGATGAACAAGAATATATGAGGATAAGGCTTGAAACTGAGGCTGTTAATCTGATATTGTCAAAAGTAAGAGATGGCAATTATAAGCTGATAGTTTCTCCTGTCCACATCAAAGAAATAGAAGCATTTTCTGATGCTATTGAGCGGGTTGAATTACAAATGGTTTTAGATAAATGGGGAGAACCAATACATGTTAATATGGCTGAAACACGATCAAGGGCTGAAGACTTAGTTAATTCAGGCTTTGGAATAGCAGATGCAGCACATGTTGCCTTTGCAGAACAGGCTGAAGTGCCATTTATAAGCTGTGATGACAGGCTTATCAGAAAGTGCATGAATCATAAAATAAATGTATGGTGCGGTAACCCGGTAGCCTTTTGCGAAAAGGAGAATTTAAGATGACAAATGTGAAATATATGAATGAAGAAGTTGTAATTAAAAAAGCCATTGAGGTGCTCATTAAAGAATTGGGGCCAGTGGAAGCTATCCGATTCATCAATATACCCAGGAGAAAAAGGATGGAAAGTATAAAACGCCACAGAAAATGGCAAAAGATGTTAGATAAATCAATGTTTTTTGATGAAATTTTTGCTGAATGAGCAAGAGAATCAATTTGTGAAAGGGCCAGCAGTTGATCCCATTATCGAAGTTGAACACATCTCCAAACAGTACAAAATCGGAGTAGACGCCACCTACAAGACCTTGAAGAACTACAACAGGCTGGACGAAATCTTCTGGGCATTGAAATATATTAATTTCGAAGTGAACCGGGGCGAGGCGTGTATATGGACGAGGGAATAGAAACGGACACGATATTTGTGAGTATGTATAAAACCGGACGCATGGTTGTTCTGGAATTCCAGACTGCAGATGAATGATTTTCATTGTGTTCGCTTAAGCAACCCACCCTGTCAAGGGGTGAAATATTTTAAATTACCTAAATTATATATTTTAACAGCCATGGCGGAGCCCCACAACCGCACACTCTGCACATAGCCATACAGAAACATGACGATGTTGTAGAACACGGATTGAAAGCATGTTTTCTTTCAATTTTCACCGCAAAGGGCGCAAAGACATTGTTACCGTAACTTTGCGTCCTTTGCGACCTGCACGCCCCGCAAGCGTAGCAGGCACTCAACTCCGTAGGAGGTGGGTGCTCTTTGCGGTGTGGTATTACATAAATTATATATTTTAACAGCCATAGCAGAGCCCCCAACCAAACCATTTAAATATTTCAACACCATCCTCTTAAAAAAATCTTCGCGGGACAGGTAAAAATCATGAAAGGCATTATCCTCGCAGGCGGCACAGGTTCCCGCCTCTACCCCCTCACAAAAGTAACGAACAAACACCTGCTCCCGGTCTACGACAAACCGATGATCTACTATCCCCTCCAAACTCTATTAAAAGCAGGCATCACCGACATCATGATCGTCTCGGGCCGCGGCCACGCCGGCCATTTCCTAGAACTCCTCGGATCCGGCGCAGACTTCAACGCCCGCTTCACCTACGAGATCCAGGACGAGGCCGGAGGTATCGCCCGGCCCTCGCCCTTGCAGAGGATTTTGCCGACGATGACGATGTAGCCGTGATCCTCGGCGACAATATCTTCCAGAACAACGTGAAGGACGCCGTACAGTCCTTCAACTCCGGTGCCCACATCTTCCTGAAGCCAGTACCGGACGCGGCGCGCTTCGGTGTGGCTGAAGTGGATGAAAGCCGTGGGCAGGTCCTGTGCATCGAGGAGAAGCCCGAGGCTCCGAAGTCTGATTTTGCTGTGACCGGGTTGTATATCTATGACGGCGGCGTATTCGATGTTATTAAGACACTGAAGCCGTCGGGTCGGGGTGAGCTTGAGATCACGGATGTGAACAATGAGTATATCCGGCAGGGGGCGATGGGGTATTTTGTGCTGGACGGATATTGGAGCGATGCGGGGACGTTTGGGAGTTTGTTGCGGGCTGGGGTTATGGTGGAGAGGGAAAAAGCAAACATGGTGGATTGATTTTGAAAATATCTATATTGTCATATGATTTATCACATAACTGCCTTGGAAGAGCTTACCTGCTTGCCAAAGTGCTTCAGCGTTCATATGATGTAGAAATCGTTGGTCCAATTTTTGGGGATGGCATCTGGAATCCTGTTGATACGAATGAATTTGACTATATATCGGTTCTAGGTGGAGCTTATCCAAAATTTATACCTTCGATTCATAAAATGCTTGATGCTATTGATGGCGATGTGGTCTATGCAATAAAGCCTCGACCAACAAGCTATGGAATCGGGCTTATTAAAAAAATGTCTGCAAAGGTTCCGGTTGTATTAGATATAGATGATTGGGAAGTTGGCTTTTATTCGAATTCAAAATTTAATTTCACGAAAGATTTGTGCTTGTCAATTAGAGGACCAAATGGACTTTTATGTACTTACTTAATGGAGAAATTAACATTTCTAGCTGATGATATCACTGTTTCATCAGCAATTCCCGTTATGATTATAAACGCATGCAGTAAACACACCACAGTTTCATATTTTCGTAAAGATTATATATAATAATTGAGTAATGAATAAAGTAATTCTAATAATTTATTCGAATTTTTAATTAATGGATGAATTTTCATGACTCAAAAAATAAAACTTCGGAAAGGTTTGAACGCTGATGCACTATTTCGCCAAGTTCGTTTAGGGTTTGAAAAAATACCAGACCATCGATCAAAAAACATCACGATTTCCCTACCCGATGCACTTATGTCGGCTTTTGCCATGTTTTCTCTCAAAGATCCTTCATTGCTTGCTTTTAATAATAGACACCCTGACGACACGAACTTACAAAAAATCTACAATATAGAAAACGTACCTTGCGACACTCAGATGCGCACGATTCTAGATGATGTGGAACCTGCTGATATAGAGCCTTTATTTACAGATATTTTCCGCAAGCTCCAGCGCGGGAAGGTTTTAGAACCAATGGTCTTTATGAACGGCTGTTATCTACTTTCTATCGATGGTACAGGCTATTTCTCTTCGAATAAGATTCATTGTGACTCTTGTTGTACGAAAACGAACTCAAAAACAGGGGATATCACATATCAGCATCAAATATTGGGTGCAGTAATTGTTCATCCTGATACCAGAGAAGTGATACCGTTTGCACCAGAGCCGATTATCAAACAGGATGGAGAGGCGAAGAATGACAGCGAACGCAATGCAAGCAAGCGTTTTTTGGAGAAATTAAGGAAAGCGCATCCACATTTACGCCTCATTGTAACAGAGGATGGATTAAGCTCAAACGCTCCGCACATTCATGAATTGGAAAAACATCATATGCACTATATTTTAGGGGCAAAGGAAGGCGATCACGCATTTTTGTTTGATTACGCTGAGTCTGCTGCAAAAGACGGTTTAACGACTGAAACTGAAATCGAAATTGATGATATTGTTCATAAGTTTCGGTTTATCAATCAGGTCCCCTTGAATGCGTCTAATCAAGATGTATTGGTGAATTTTGTACAATACTGGCAAATTAAGCCCAAAAAAACGACACCTTTCAGTTGGGTCACGGATCTGCACGTGACAAAAGAAAATGTTTTCAAGATAATGCGCGGCGGCAGAGCACGCTGGAAAATCGAGAATGAAACTTTCAATACGCTCAAAAACCAGGGATATCATTTTGAACACAATTTTGGACATGGATATAAGAACTTGTCAGTTGTTTTTGTAATGTTGATGATGCTGGCGTTTCTGGTGGATCAAGTGCAACAACTTGCCTGTCGGCTATTTCAAGCAGTTTGGGGGAAGTTAGGGAGCAAAAGAAGCCTTTGGGAACAAATGAGGGCTTTATTTTTCGGATATCGATTTGATTCGATGGAAGATATCTTCAGAGCACTGTTTTATGGATTTAAAAGGGAACGCTTGGTTATTCTTGAAGATTCACCGCCGTCTTGATGAATAATTTAGCAATATGCCTTTGAAAAAACGTGATGCATAGAAGAACTTGATTTTGATTCCATCTACTGGTAAGTATGGCTTTTTTGGTGATGATCGATTAAAATATCAAGTTCAAGATTTGTGTTATGCATATATTTTGCATAATGCACACTTGAGGCACGCTTAATGGAAGGTAAAACCCCGATAAGTGATATCAAAAAAATCGGTTGGAGCTAAAACGAGAATTGCTGTGAGCTTGTTAAGAAGGCGAAGGAATACAATAAGACGAAAGAATATAAAGAAGATATGAAGGGTAGGTCTCAAATTGAACCAAAGCAAGGGGAGATGAAACGTTTCCATGGGATGGCAAGGGCTAAATTTTGGGGTTTGGC
>JAUVET010000182.1 GCA_030594665.1 Methanosarcinaceae archaeon | reverse complement strand
GATATTCAGTACCTCACCAACTCTTATGAGTGCAAAGCGCTTAGAAATATCCTTTACTCGAATGATAGGTTCTTTCTTAGTAACCGGTGTAATTTCGACCTGCGGCTTCAGGTCCTTGAGGAAATGCTTAAGCACGGTTTTTGGTTCGCCATCTTCAAGGATCTTTCCATTTTCGAGATAGATAAGCCGATCCGAAAGATACATATGAATTTCCGGAAGGTGGGATACCACGATAATTGGAATGTCCAGAGTATTCTTAAGGTCTTTTATTAGATCCAGCACTTCTTGTTTCGTGTCAGGTCCTGTCATTGTCACAGGCTCGTCCAAAAGCAGGAGTTTAGGGTTTGCTGCAAGCTGGCGTGCAATGATGATCCTCTGTTTCTCGCCGCCACTTAGCAGGTTTGCCGTATGGAGTGCTTTGTGTTCCATTCCAACGAGTTTGAGATACATCATTGACTTTTCATACATCTCATCATAGTAAGGAGAACCCTCCCTTGGAAGTGATTCTTGTCCTTCACGAAGATAGTTCAATTTCCTGATGATGTTCTCTATCGCAGGTCCGGTCCAGAGTCCGAATGTACGCTGAAGATGAATTGCAGTGCTCTTGCCCAGTTTTTTGGTTCCTTTCATGCCGGATTCAGGATTGAACGACTCGCCGTCAAGTTCGAAACTGCCGTCATCAAAAGGTTCGATTCCGCGCAGGATCTTAAGGAGAGTTGATTTCCCACATCCGCTTTTTCCAGTAATGCCGAGAATTTCTCCGTTTGCGACACTGAAACTAATGCCGTTCAGTATCCTTACTTTTTCAGAATTGACTTCATAGTCTTTGACGATGTTGGAAACATTAAGCATGATAGCACCTTTATTAATAACATATATATTTTTTATTGTATACAATTTGTAAAATGATGTACTATGAGCAAATCCAAGCGTTAGCGATGATTTTCTCGTAAAATGTTATAGAGAATGTGTATTCGTGATGTTTGTACGTCTATATAATCTATACGCTCAAGCAGTAATGGCGAGAAAATCTTCCTCCGGTCGAATTTACTCACACTATATAATCCTATAAATTATATACTAATACAAAAAAATGAAATGTTGAAAAAAAGAAAGAAACCACAGTTGAAAAACTCAACCGCTCATTTTTTTATTGCAGAAACAAATTCCTCGATCTTTGACCTTACATCCTTTGTTTCTTCAACAATGGTACCTGTCACGATCATGTCAGCACCTGCCATGGCACTCACCTTGGCTGTTGCACCATCGCGAATACCGCCTCCGACAATTAGCATGTTGTCACCAAGTGCGTGTTTGACCATACCGATCATCTTTGGATTGATCGGTTTGTCTGCACCCGAACCTGCTTCAAGGTACGTGTAATGCATACCCATGTATTTACCCGCAAGAGCATAAGCTGTGGCAATGTCAGGCTTTTCCTGTGGGATCAGCCTTGCGTCACCGACCCATCCGACAGTTCCGCCTGGCTCGACAATAAGGTACGCCATTGATATGGTCTCAAGCCCGTATTTATAGACAAGTGGTGCCCCCATCGCCTGATTGGTGGTAATATAATTTATATCGCGTGAGTTTAGAAGGCTCATGAAAAAAATGGCATCGGCATGTACACTCACACCGCTTGCATTGCCTGGAAAAAGTATTGTAGGTTTATCAGTTTGCTCTTTTATCTTGAGCAAAGTCTGATCTAACAATACACCACCAGCTCCTGTCGACCCCCCGACGATAATAGCATCCGTGCCTCCTTCTGAAACTGCTAGAGCAATCTCACCAGCCTCATCCGGGGACTGTGATGCCGGATCAAGAAGAGTCAAGTGAACTGTACCTTCACGTTCTATAATATTATTCAGGTACTTTTCCACTTGCATGAATTAGATCAGCCGCCTCTTACTTCCTTGGATTTTGTGCGTAAGTTCTTGTAACCGCATTTTCTGCAACGTGTTGCCCTTACAGCATTTCGTGCATTGCATCTCATACATATCTTTTTATTAAGAATCCTGTTCTCTGCTTCTGGAAATCTTGCCATGGTCTCACCTGGTAATTATGATGTAATATATTAAATAGAATGTTATTGGGTCGCTACATATATTTCAAAACATATAATGGTTTTGGGACTACATGACTAAAGGATTTGTGTCAAAAGTCGGATTATGCCCCGACTTTCTACACAGACTCCTTACTTTCTACACATAAGCGATTTTTGACACAAAACCGTGAATACCGGAATTATATATTTCATTGATGGCGGGATACGCCGCCTGCAGCAGGCTGTTTCGGCGTCAAAAATAGCTGAAAAAATACTTATATAGGGATTTTTGAATGATGCTCAAGTATATAAAGAACGCCTAATATTTATTTTATGTTGCTAACATTATTTTTTGCAATACAAGCCGTCATAAATATTTTATACAGTACATACTTGATACTGCGTCATTGTCCAGTTATTTTTCAGACACGGATTTCACGGATTAACACTGATTTGATATTTATCAAACATCAAACACTTTGCATCACAAACCCAATATGCTCTTCGGATATCGATTCCGAATAAGCTTAAATCCGTGTAAATCGATGGAATCCGTGTCTATGTAATTATCGATTTTGATAAATTCCCTATCGAAATAACTGGTTTTTGAGATAGTGCCCATACACAGTAGAATCAACAACGCGAACCTCTAAAATAACCAAAGAAAAAGTTGTAACTTGGATAGATAGGTGAAAACACATGATCTAATATTGCAAAAGAAGTCCCATTTCAGAAATCCCTATTATAGTTAAAAACCAAACAATATTGACTAATACCATGTTATTTCCAATCAATGATAATTAAGAAACCACAAAGATCACAGAGGGACACAGAGAGTAAAGTCAGGCACAAGCTCTGTGTTTCTCTGTGTCCTCTGTGGTTAAATTATAATTGTCTGAAAAGCAAGATGTTTAGATATTAGTGTCAAATATTATGTTTTTGACTATATTATTTAACAAATATTCTTATTGTAACATAACCAAAGTTGAATCAAATCACAACCCTTAAGTGTTAATCTCCCCTCCAGCCACTTCCAAAGTGTGCACAACACAAAAAAAACGGGTGGCCAACCTCACCATGCAAAAAACAGAAAAATCTATCCTAAAAAACAGCGACGCTTACATCCCCTTCGCCGTCATCGGCATATTCATCGTCCTAGGGGCAACCTTCACCTCAGTTTACTTTGTTAAAATGGATTATGAGATCGCCCAGACCATCTACAACACTGACCTTACTAACCCAAAACAAACCGCCACCAACCTCGCAGCCGCAGACCTCTCCCGCTGCCTCAATTACGCAGGCATGGAAGCCCTCAAATGGCAGGGCGAGCACCCCATCATCCAGCCGAACGACACATCTGTCGAACAAACATCGCTGGACGGATTTTCAGTCACGATCGCCACGCGCGACCTCGAACCCGGCGACACAGTGAGAGTTAGCATCGACCTGCCGCGTGACGCATGGGGCAAAATCATATCGCTGTTGACGGACAAACCCATAAATCTCACATTATACAGCTCATCCGGCATGGCATTCGAAACGATCGAATACGGCGAAGCCGTAAGCGCCTGGAAAAAAGTAAGTTTTGATCAGTTGATCAATATTCCTGAATCGGAATCACCTGGTTATGGCTATATCGAATTAAAATGCGGCAATGAAACAAAAGCCACAGACTGGTTCAACATCGGCATAAATCCGATCAAAGACATTACAGTCGAACACCTGAACAACTTAATAGCAGCCAATTACCAGTACAATCTCCATACATTCGACCAATACGCAATCAATGTCGAGCCGGATATCAAATCCGACCAGATTATTATACACAAAATAAACGGCACGCTTGATCGCGAGATCAATCCCACGGACAAAGTTTACACCATTTACTACACCTTCGAAGTCAAGGATCTCAACTACACCCTTGTTGACCTTGAAACAAATGAGACAACCAACCATACGTTCACCATTTCCTCCCTGATCACATCCCGGGAACCCCTTCTCGCAGAACTTGCAACCGAATACGAGAACGAACTTAAGAGTGGGGATACACAGAACATTGTGCTGGGCGCCGCAAACAT
>JAUVET010000126.1 GCA_030594665.1 Methanosarcinaceae archaeon | reverse complement strand
AAAAGCAAAACATTCTCCTCTTCTGCAACATCATGCAACCGTTTTGAAAAACCGCTTTTTGAGAACAGGCAATAGTGCTCTATACGTGCATCATGGTTCCATTTGATCAAATTCTTTTTATTTTTAAGTTTGACCAATGTATCCACATCCATCTCACGATTATTCCATTTGCATTCACCAATTAGAATGTCATTGGTACCATCATTTAAAGCAACGATATCGATCTCATCACCTTTGCGATTCCACCATGAACCTATATTTTGGAACACAAATGGAAGTTTGTTTTCATCGTTCGATCTGATCAGAAACTCAATACAAATGTTTTCAAATACAGGCCCTATGTACTGATCAAGTTCAGATTCAATTTTTGAAAGTACATACTCCGGTCTACCACTCTCAATAAATCCACGGTTCTTGTGAATAAAGCGAAACCAAAATTTGAAAAAGTTGTCTTTAATAAAATACCTACCCTTTTTAGATTTAGACGGTTTATCATCCACCGGAGTTTTGCGCACCAGAATTTCATATTCATTAATGAGGTCGGACATGTAGGGCCCAAGACTTGTATTTTTGATTCCCGTGCGGTTTGCTATCTCATTCAAAGTACTTGCTCCACCGGCGATTACCTCCATTATTGAAAAATATATCCTGTATTGCGGTCCGAATTCACTGATCAATATATTTGTACCTTCATCAAGAAGAGGAGCACCAATGTCCAAAAATTGTTCCGATATAATGTTCAATAACGTTTTATCAGTTACATTCTCTAGCAATTCGTAGTATTTTGGAACTCCACCAAAAATAGAATATATTTCAACATATTTGTTGATCTCCAAATCCATGAGTATATCTTTACA
Source organism: Methanosarcinaceae archaeon (assembly GCA_030594665.1). The sequence continues at coordinate 4,605 of JAUVET010000126.1, read as the reverse complement.
AACACCATACTGCAAAGGTTTTAGATTTAACAGTGCATCCGAGCGACCAAAGAGCGGTGTCTTATAATCCTTGAACAGCTGTTTCATAAGACCGATGTAAGAACCCAAAAATAAAAAAGAGCATTTACGTTCATCTTTGTATTTGTCCCAATATTTCTGAATAATTGAAAACACGCCAATGTTTATCTTTTTAAAGTTTTGGAATTCATCAAATATGAACGTTTTTTTGTCAGATAGCGTAAACAGAAACTTGAAAAAATCATCAAGATCCTCAAAATTCGGAACATAATCAAGCTGCTCCATCAATATGGTCCTGAAATCATCAAGAAGCAGCCGTTCTTCTTTTTCCGCTACAAAAAAATAAAATGAGCTGTCCTTAAAAACATGCTGCACAAGTCTGGTTTTACCAACACGGCGCCTACCGTATATAACGATCATTGTGCTCTTGTCAAGCGATGTCAATGTTTTGAGTTTTTTTGCCTCATCTTTACGATCGTAAAATTTCATATACAAGTATTCAATCTAGTTATATTTAATAGTTATTGTTAATCGCAATAATTGTTAATCACAATAACTACTACAAAATGAAATGATAATAATGCTTAGTCAAAACCTAAAATCATTTTGACCCATATCCTGCAACAACTCCGCGCATGATTCAAGTGTCCCGCCTCCCACAACATCGGGGTCAACACCCGCGTCCATCATCCCTTTTGCAGTCTTAAGACCAATCGCAACCATCACCACGCCGGAAACATCCGTGTTTTCAAGTCCGGCTGACAAAAACGACATCGTACTGGTAATAACAACAGCATCAATTTTATGAGCTGCGATCATTTCCTTCAACACATTGGGCACACTTTCAAGTTTATAGCACACACCCTCCACAACCGTTGCGCCCAGTGATTCAAGAGCCACTACAAGTTCAGGATTTGGAACGCTGGCTCTCGCAATCCCTATGACTTTGCCCTGTGCACGGTCTTTGAGATACTCGGCGAACTTATCAGACGAAAATGATTCCAGCACTTCCGAAGAGTGTCCAAATTCATTCACCTTCTGTGCCGTCTTTGGACCCACGCTGAGAATCGTTGTGTTCGGGGAAACAGAATTGCATTTTTCAAAGAACCTCGAAACACCGAGCGAACTTGTAAATATCAGAAAATCGATTCCCTGCTCACTCACCATTCGTACCAGCACATTAAGTGAAGCAGGGTCGCGCGGTGGTCGTGAACGTATTGTTGGAACAACTATCGCTTCAATACCGTATTTTTTGAAAAATTCAACGGTGTTTTCCTCTTTTTCCTGCAATCTGGTCACTGCAACTCTCATATAACCAGATATCTGCGGTCAAACATCATATTATTTGCTATACTTAACATCTGTTGCAGCCATCCCGTTGGAATGCTTGTTAACCGAAAAATGCTTAATACGGGACAAACATCTAATAGCAGACATGGAGGTCAGCTAAATGGCTACTGTTCCAAAAGAAACTGATACACCTGCAAAAGCAAGAGTAAAACCTACCTATTTGATCCTTGGAAGCGGAAGCATTGGATTTGCTGTCGCAAAAGAACTCAGGGGACTTGACAAAGGCCTCGTTATTGTGGATAAGGACGAGCAAAAAGTAGAGACATTACGTGAAGAAGCGTATGAGGCAGTCGTTGGCGATATCGGCGATCCTGAACTATTGAAGCATGTCAGTACCAAAAACCTCACTGCCATATTGATATTGAGCTCCGATATTGAAGCAAACAAAGTCGCGCTTGAAAATATCAAAAAAACAGTCTCATCTGAAGTATATATTGTTTCAAGGGCACCGGATATCATAAACAGGCAAGAGATGGAAGAGCTTGGGGCAGACCACGTTGTAATGCCTTCAAAGCTCGTCGCATCATCACTTGCAAGATCACTTGAACGTGCTGAATCACTGCGCCGTGGAAATAAATTATCGCAGTGGCTAAAAGACATCAATAACAAAAAACTCGCTATTGTAGTACATGACAATCCTGACCCTGATGCCATAGCAAGTGCAATTGCACTCAAAGAGATTGCAATGAGTGTCGGAACTAAGTCCTCCATATTATATCATGGAGAAATAGGTCATCAGGAAAACAAGGCTTTTGTAAACCTTCTTGGAATTGACCTTTACCGAATGGAAGAACATGATATTTCAAATTTCGATCAGATCGCGCTTGTAGATTGTGCTGTGCCTGGCTCCAATAATATGGTGCCGGCAGACTTACATGTAGGCATCGTTATCGACCATCACCCATTAGGTGAAGTGGAAATTAATGCTGATTATGTCGATGTGCGTCCCAATGTGGGAGCAACGGCTACAATCCTCACAAAATATCTTCAGGAACTAAATATTGATATTTCTACAAACTTAGCGACTGCCCTCCTGTACGGAATAAGGACGGATACACAAGATTTCAAACGAAATACTGACCCTGCAGATCTTTCAGCTGCATCATTTTTATACCCGCTATCCGACCATGAGATCCTTGAGCAGTTAGAACGCCCATCAATGTCTATTGAGACACTGGACGTTCTTGGTGATGCAATCGTAAACAGGCAGGTCATAGGAAGCTACCTTCTTACAAATGTAGGAACTATACGTGACCGTGACACGCTGCCCCAGGCTGCTGATTATTTACTCAACCTTGAGGGTATCTCCACCTCGATCGTGTTCGGTGTATCCGAAGACAATATACTCATATCAGGCAGAAGCCACGACATCAGGATTAATCTGGGAGATGTCATGAAAAGGGCATTTGGCGATGAAACCGGTGGCGGACATGCAACATCTGCAGCAGCACAGATCCCACTCGGAGTATTCAGCGCATCAAAAGACAGGCAAACATTACTGCGTCTTGTTAATGAAGCAGTTACAAAGAAATTTTTGAACGTAGTTGGAGCAGAAGAATCCAAAGAATAGAATTCCATTTTTCATTTATGTTACGTCATGTGTCAATACATGTCATACATTTTCATACACTCGCATGCTACTTATTTTTCCTGACAATGTCTGCCACAGATAGTACTGCCATATAGTTGTCAAATTAAAAAAATCGTGTGTATGATATTATCATACACTATCATACACTATCATACACACACGCAATTGCAACATTCTTTAAACATAAATGCAATTTAATATTCACATATGTTTATTTTTTTACACCGGACACCTGTGCGACCAGCCCAGCCATCTTGGCATTGCTTGTTACGCTCTTGGCATGTTTGAAAGAATCTGCAAGATCGTCAGGATGCATATAATTTGCCGTGAGCATCTCAACAAACAAATGATATGCGAACAGCAGCACTTTTTTTATCGGCGTAGACTGTAAAACCACATCCATCACCGCAACCGTGCCGCCGGGCTTCACAACCCTGAACATTTCAGATATTGCAACCTTTGGATCGCTTATCTCGTGCAATGCAAAACTACACACGGCAGCGTCAAAAGAATTCGATGCGAACGGAAGCGCATGCGCATCCGAAAGAACAAATGCTGCTTCTGTCTTTTTACGCGCCTGGTTCACCATGTGGAGCGAAATATCCGCACCAACGATCTCGCACCCATCAAGTATTTCGGAAAGATATCCAGTCCCTGTTGCAAGGTCAAGCACCCTGTCACCCGACATAATACCTGCCTGCGTAACAAGTGAACGCCGCATCGAATCGTACCTGCCAAATGATGCGATCCTGGCAACTGTATCATAAATGGGTGCCAGATATCTAAAAAGATCGTGACTTTTAGTAGTATTCAATGCGTTGCTTCTCCTTTTTATAGTATATAATTATAGAATTATATAGTACGAGTCAATTCGACCGAAGGGAGAATTTTCTCGTAGTATATATTTTATAAATATGTAGTGCGAGTTAATCCGAGCATAGCGAGGATTTTCTCGTGCACCTTCTTAGTTTTATTTAATTTAAATATATGGATTCATTCATCTGCTACATAGTTTCGACATTTCGATCTACATCTTAATTATATATCAAGACATGCACAAATATAGAATAGACCATACATGGATGAGAAATACAAGTCACTTTTAATACAGGAATTGAAGCAAGAACTCACAAATGCCTCGAATATCAGCACAGGAACAATTGCAGCAAAGATAGAAGATATCGGTTTTTCCTGCCTCATGTGTGGAAAATGCTGCAGGCGTGAATTTGGAGATAACCGCGTATTGCTGATACCACAGGAGATACAGGTTATCTCAGACCACACCATACTTGAAGCGCACGAAATTGCAACTCCGGCAACATCGGATGGATCTGACAGCGACCTGATAGACACAGATGGAAAAATACACACATTCGGTTGGATGCTTCCACGCAAAAGCAATGAAGACTGCAATTTTATCGAAGATGCAGAAACTTCCAACAAGTGTACGATACACGATGTCCGCCCCATGCTGTGTCGTACGTATCCGTTCTACATGCAGGATATGGAACTCCATATATCCGAATGTGAAGGATTGGGGCATGATATCTCGCAAGAGGAAAGTCAAACGATTGCGCATGATGTGATTAATAGATATGTGGCAGAAAATGAAGATACTATTGCACTGTATAAGAAGTTCGAGGGAT
>JAUVET010000014.1 GCA_030594665.1 Methanosarcinaceae archaeon | reverse complement strand
ATGACATTCAGTTTTTCATCCATCAAGGTGTATGAAAAATGCCCGAAACAGTACGAACTCCAGAATATACTGAGAATGCCGACAAGGGCTTCGGAAGACAGTACAGGTGCTATGAACCTGGGCAGTTTCGTGCATAAGGTTTTTGAGGTTGCTGTGGAGAATCAGATCGCTACAAAAGATGAGATGTATGGAATTGCAGATGATCTTATCACAAGATCCGAATGGAAGGGCGTTGATCTTGAGCGGGCAAAACCGCTGCTTGAGGTGTTCTGGCTGCGCAATGGACACAGGATCAAGGATAACCTGTTCGTTGAAAAACGGTTCAGTGTGCCAATAGGCGGTTTCATTTTCAAGGGCTTCATTGACAGGATAGACCTGTTGCCCGGAACTGATAATGAAGTGGAGATCATTGATTACAAGAGCGGTAAAACCGAACTGAGTCCTGATGACAGGTCAAAGCAATTGTTGCTTTATGCACGTGGGTTCAATCACCTTTATCCTGATTATGTCGTGAGAAGGCTTACGCTTGATATGCTTGCGCGGGATAAGCCAAGGGTGTATGAATTGCAGGATGATGGGAGTTATACTTCGGGCAGGGCGAAGGCGCTTGATCTTGATGTTATTGAGGGGATGGTTGAGACTGCGGGGAAGATTGCTTATGATTATGAGCATGGGTTTAAGGGGGTCGGGGATGAAGGAGTTTGTCGGGATTGTGGGTATAGGTTGTATTGTGGGGAGGTTTAAAATGCTGATGAGAGTTTCAAGGAGGTTTTTGTTGTATTTCAATTTGGGTATAAATTGCTTTCAAATTCTGAATTTTGAAACAAATTGATTTTTCAGAATTCTAATACAAAAAAGATAATAAACATGTAAAAATATATACTGTTATAAAAAATGATGAAACTATTTCTAAAATAAACATCTCAAATATTATTGCTAAAAAGGGTTGAAGAAAATGACAAATAAAAATAGTGCACAAGAGTTTATTAGATTAGCGCAGGAAACCGATGATAATGAGGAAAAACTGGAATTATACGATAAAGCACTAGAAATCACACCGGATGATGTTGATATTTTAATAAAAATCGCTGAAGATCTTACTTGGGATTACGGTTTCGATGATGAGGGATATGATAAGGAAACGCTGAAAAGAGTCAATAAAGCAATAAATTTGTACGATGAAGCACTGAAAAAAAAACCGGACGATGTTAATATCTTGATGAAAAAAGCTGAAGTTCTTACTAATGAGTTTGAGTTTATGGAGGAGATATCTGGCGAGCGCGCGCTGAAAAGATGCAATGAAGCAATATATGTGTTTAGTGAAGTTTTAAAAATTGAACCCGAAAATGTTGACGTTTTAAGAGAGAAAGCTGAGTTGCTTGGTGAAATTGATCAAACTGAAGAAGCAATAAAAGTGTATAATGAAGCAATAAAAATAGAACCTGAAAATGTTGACGTTTTAAGAGAGAAAGCTGAGTTGCTTGGTGAAGTTGATCAAACCGAAGAAGCAATAAAAGTTTATAATGAAGCAATAAAAATAGAACCCGAAGATGTTTACATATTAAAAGGGAAAGCCAACTTGCTTAATGAAGTTGGTCTAACTGAAGAAGCAATGGAAGTGTATGATAAAGCACTGAAAATCGAACCTGAAAATGTTGAGATATTAAATGAAAAAGCAGAGTTGCTTGTATCATTAAATATGAAAGATGAAGCATTGTCCATTCTTTATAACAAAGGTATAGAGTGTTTTAACATAGGGGATTTCAAATGTGCATTTAGTTGTTTTAGGTCTTTAACCGATATCGACGAAAAAAGAGTTGATATATGGATTAAAAAGGGGGATGCTAAATTTGAACTTGGTAATTACAAGCAATCAAGGGATCAATATAAATCAGCATTGAAGAGAGAACCTAACAATGCCGAAGCATGGCACAAAAAAGGGAAAGCACATGAAAAAATTGGGGAATCTGAAGAAGCAATAAAGTGCTATAACAAAGCATTACAAATAGACCCAACGTATGATTCATCCAAAAATTTTGATGAAAATACATCCACCTATACTTCGACAAATACCATGGACACAAATCACGAATCTGGTTCAGAAGATTTCGACATAACTTCCCTGTATTTTGAACCTAAACAAAAGAGGATTATTATCTCCCAAATTACTACTGCTCTGAAAAATGGTAAACACATAATTCTAAGTGGACCGCCTGGGACTGGAAAATCAAAATTAGCCAAGGAAATTTGTCATTTTCACAAAAATGATTATCATATGTGCACCGCAACATCAGATTGGTCTACTTTCGAGACAATTGGTGGATACCGACCTGATGAAGATAATAAATTGAAATTTTTCCCTGGGATTTTTTTACAGTGCTTTAAAGACAACAATAACAAGCCATCTAATCACTGGCTTATCATTGATGAAATCAATAGGGCGGACATTGACAAGGCGTTTGGTTCGCTATTTTCTGCTCTGACAGGCGATGATGTTGTTTTGCCTTTCAAAATGTCAGATGAATTTGTAAAAATTGTTGGAAAATTCGATAAAGATACAACTTATGGGGCAAATCACTTTATTATACCTGATGATTGGCATATTATTGCTACAATGAACACATTTGATAAAAGTTCCTTATACGAGATGAGTTATGCATTTATGAGAAGGTTTGCATTCATTCCGATAGATGTCCCACAGGAAATTAACAAAGAAATGGTCAGGGAGTATGTTAAGTATTGGGGAGTGGATAAAATTAGTGACCAAATTTGCTCGAATCTTTCAGATTTGTGGAATCTGATAAACAAAAGTCGGAAAGTTGGCCCTGCAATCATAGAAGATTTGTACAAATACATTGAAAAAACATGCGATTATACGAGTGCACTCATTCTTTTTGTTTTACCTCAATTTGAAGGTCTAATGGAAGAAGAGCAGATATCTTTCGTCAAAAAAACACTCAAAGAATTTGACTTTGTTAATGATCATGATCGATTAAAGGGTTTTGTGTCGGATTTCTTTGGAATTGATCCGAGGGAGTTTAGTTCCAATGAAAGTGACGAGTGAAGAACTAATAAATGAAATTTCTGAAAATTTCAGCCAATATTTGAAACATGGAATAATAGCACCCTTCGCAAGAGAAATAGACCCGAATTTAAATATTCGTGACATTGAAAAATTGCTGAGAATTCATTTTGTCCTAACTAAAGGGAATGGTGCCGGATGGATAGGTGTAATCGATTTTGTGGAACAACTTCCAAGTAGATTAAGGAGAATAAAAACTACGGTGCTCCAAAAAAACGAAATATTAAATGGAGAAGTTCGAGGTAAAATCCAATGGAAAGATACAATCACAAAACGTTACGAGCAAAACCCAAATGATTATACGCTTTTTGTGTGCGACCAGAGAGAAAAAGATTATAATATTTCTGAAAATATTGTATTAAAATCGCTGTTGCAGATCATTCATGATATCACCCATAACGATCTCAATATTGCTTTTGAAAAAAACTACGACTGGCTTACTGCATGGGTTAAAGAAAAAGAATTGAAACCAATGTTAAATAGTATATTTCTCAAAAATGTTTATTTAAAGAGAATCAATCTAAAAAATTCAAATGTTACAGAAAGGATGATCAGTAGAGCACTCAAGTCGCGAATCCCGTTATACAGAGAAGCTGCCGTACTTCTTTCAAGATACAGGAAATTGATGAAATACGAACTCAATGACAAGGAAGCAAAAGAACTTTTAAAAAACACATTTATAAAGACCGATCGAATTGAAGTTCTTTTTGAATTATACTGGGCCATCAAAATTATTAATAAATTCGAAAATGTTAAATTTGAACTTATTGAAGCAAATTGTAATATGATTGCAAAATGGAAATCTGAAAAGAACATATATAAAATGTATCACAATTCTACTGGAGAGTGTTTTAAGTTTAATGAGGGTATAAACGAACTTGAACAATTGATTGAAAAAACCAATCATGAAGACAATTACTTTAGTAGACGTTTAGAAATTATAAAACAACTAAACAAAATGACAAATTCTAATAAGAAACAAATGTGGGGAGGGAGACCAGATATCCTTCTTGAAAAATATGATTTGAACAACAATATTAAATCTATTTTTATTGGGGAAGTTAAATATTCTGACAATAAAAATTATGCAGTCAATGGACTTGAGGAGCTACTTGAATACATTGCTTTGATTGAGACTGTCGGAAAAGTAGTAAAATTAAAACATTTAAATTAATATTAGTAAGTAAAACGCTATGCAGCGCTGTACACAATTTATTGAATAAGTTAAAATTCCCACAAATGTGGACTTTTCCGACAGTCTCTTGATTAAAGAAAACGAGTCATATGTTGAAAAATATGATGATTTGTTTGATGGCTTAAAAATGGTAAAGGGAGCTTTATTTATAGTACCAATAGAGGACTTATACATCGAAAATACTCATGAAATTAAAGTAATCCAATATGGAAATGAATTTAATGTTGGGGATATTGTCAATTAATCACACACACATTTAATAACATCAAACACAAACTAACACCATGACAAAATCATACCTGATATTCGACACCGAAACCACAGGCCTGCCCAAAAACTACAAAGCACCGGTCACAGACCTGAACAACTGGCCGCGCCTTGTCCAGATCGCATGGCGGCATTGTGACAATTCGGGAAACATACTCTCAGAACCCAACTACATCGTAAAGCCACAAGGCTTCAACATTCCCGAAGATGCAGTAAAAGTTCATGGCATTTCAACTGAAACAGCGATCAATGAAGGAATCGACTTAGAAGTAGTCCTCAATGAATTTTCAAAAGCAATGGAACGATCAAACTTTTTGGTAGCCCATAACATGAAATTTGATGAAAAGATTGTAGGGGCTGAATTTTTGAGAGCTGATTTTGATAATCGGTTAACCGATATCCCGAAGATATGTACAATGGAGATGTCAACTGATCATTGTAGGTTGCCTGGACCGTATGGGTACAAGTGGCCGTCCCTTTCGGAATTGCATTACAAATTGTTCAATGAATATTTTGATGAAGCGCATGATGCTGCTGTTGATGTTAGGGCGTGTGCGGATTGTTTTTTTGAATTGAAGGAAAGAGGGGTTATTAGATCCTGATAATGAATGCGATTAGGTGTACCGTCACAACTTTATTACTTTATTTCGTTTTTCCATGTGGGTAAGACGAATATATAAAATCAAAAGTTTCGGGATTATACAGTCACCGAAGAACAGTAGAAATATTTATGTAATATCTAGTTTGAACGCATATTCGAGTTGACCGGAAGATAATAAAAAAGCTCTGATCAGACTAAGACGAGAATTGGAGGCAATAAGATGCTCAAGAACTTAAGAATACAGAACTTCAAAATTTGGCAGGACACTGGCAATATTCATATGGCTCCGATAACCTTATTTTTTGGTACAAACAGCTCAGGGAAATCGAGTATCGGTCAGTTCCTGATGATGTTGAAACAAACAGTGGAGTCATCTGATAGAAAAGCGGTCTTCTATCCGGGTGGAAAGAATTCTGCAGTCCAGCTCGGATCCTACAAGGAAATGGTACATCACCGTAACCCCGAATATAAAATATCCTTTGAATACCAATGGGATTTCATTGACACATTAAAGATCAAGGACCCTCTCTCCGGGAATGCTTATTCCGGTAATACATTATCATTTGATGCACAAACCGGATTGGATACAAAGGATCAACAATCTTTATTGCTGGACAATCTCAAATACCAACTTAATGATAAAGATAATACGGTTAGTATGTCTATTGGGATGGAACGCCACCCTGAAAGAAAATCCGAATATAAAGTAGAAGCTAATAAATATTCACTGAAAAGAAAACAAGGACGTAGCTGGTCCCCGGGTGCACCTGTCAGATTCTATGGTTTTCCGGATGAAGTTGTAGCTTACCATCAAAATGCCGATTTTGTTCAGGAATTGAACCTTATACACGAAAAACTATTTCGTTCCATTTTTTACCTTGGACCTTTGAGAAACAGGGCTGAAAGGCTGTACTCATGGACAGGCATTGAACCTGAGAGTGTTGGGTATTCGGGTGAAAATACAGTAGCTGCTATCCTTGCAGCCCATAACCATAAAATCAGTCTGGGATATAGGCAGCCTGCAAAACCATTTGAAGAAATAATTGCATTAAAGCTTAAGGACATGGAACTGATCGAAAATTTTAAAGTCAATCCGATTTCAGAACAGAGACAGGAATATGAAGTAAAGATTCGTACTAAAGGTTCAAAAGACTGGGTAGATCTTCCGGATGTAGGTTTTGGAGTTTCACAAGTTCTACCTGTGCTGGTTCAATGTTTTTATGCACCTCCAAATTCAATAATCATCATGGAACAACCGGAAATTCATTTGCATCCGGGTGCACAGGCAGCACTGGCCGATGTAATGATCGATGTGATCAACTCAAGAGAAAACGGTAAAAATAGAAACATACAGCTAATAATCGAAACTCATTCAGAACATTTCCTCAGACGTTTACAACGACGGATTGCTGAAAATAAAGTTTCACAAGAAAAAGTATCAGCTTATTTTGCCAGTGTTTCTAAGATGCCTGCAAAGTTGGATCCACTTCAAATAGATGAGTTTGGCAATATCCTGAATTGGCCGGAACACTTTTTCGGTGACGAGATAGGAGATATTACAGGGCAAGCCAGAGCTGCGATGGAAAAACGGATTCATCGGAGTAAAATTAAGGAGGACACTCAGAATGAGTGATCTGCCACAAAAGTGTATTGTCGATACCAATGTTCCCAAAATAGCTAATCAAGCACTCGATCCTGCCAGTATTCCGGATGATCTTACCCAATGTGTACTGGCTTGCATTGAAGCAGTAGAGCATGTAACCGAAAAAAAGGGCCTGGTTATCGATGCAGGGGACGAAATATTTGATGAATACCGAAAGCATTTGTCAATGAGCGGACAGCCCGGGGTTGGAGATTGTTTTATGAAGTGGGTTCATGATAACCGTTGGATATTACCTCAGGAAGATCGTGTAGCCATAAATAAAAATGGCAATAGTTATGATGAATTCCCTATTCATGATGGATTATCTGAATTTGATAAGTCAGACCGCAAATTTGTTGCTGTTGCCAATGCCCATCTGGCCAAACCATCAATTTTACAAGCTACCGATAGCAAATGGTGGGGATGGAATCCTGCCTTGCAAGAAGTAGGGATTACGGTACAATTCCTATGTTTTGATTATATTAAGGCAAAATACGAAGAGAAATTTATAAAGTGATTGAAGATTATTACAAGTTTTCAGCTACTTCTCACCTGACAATTCTGAGACTTTTTATCATCTTCCGGAAGATAATAAAAAACCAGTTCAGAAGAGACTTTGACTTCTAATTATAGTAGCGATGAGGCAACGCCTTATTTTATGCAGCAGGCAGGGGCAGTTCACAACAAAATAAGCGATTAATTTCATAGTATATACTCGATAAAATCAGTAAAATTCATCGTCTATAAACGATATATTTATTTATTTATTTATCCCAATGCCAATATAACATCTTATGGACACAAAAAGTAAACTGAAACACGTTTTTGTTGAATGGCAGGAGCGTGAACTGCCACAATTTCAAAGACGGCGGCGCGATATAGACCTCAGCAGTCCACACATTGTGGATATATTAGGTGTAAGACGCTGCGGTAAGACTTATTATATGTTTCAATTAATATCTGAACTGATAAACTCAGGCATACCCAAATCAAATATATTATACATCAATCTTGATGATGACAGACTCCATCCTTTAAATGGCGATGAACTACAGTTACTGATCGAAACGTTCAACGAGTATCACGAGGTCTCTGATAATTGTAAAAAGTCTCTGAAAAGTGTTAGATTTATTCATAGATTGCAAACTAAAACGTCTGTGTGTCAACTGTAATTTGTAATGACACACCAATTAAAACGCTTCTGGTAAAAACAGTAGAATGTGAGAACAATTTATTCCTTTTTCTTAAGATACCCCATTTTAGGGTGAACACCCGGATTTGTCTTCAGAGTTCCGGCATATCTATCTCTTAATATTTTCCTTATCTCTTTCATTTGGGTTTCCACCATGGTAATATGGAGATGATGTTTACTCGCTCTTGATCTGAATCTGTAAAGTACTTTTTTTGAATCCGGGTGAAGTGTCGGATGACAGAGGATAGTATTCTCTTCAGGTTTGTACTTATAATATAATATATGATCTTCTGCTGCGTCTTTTAGTATTAAAAAACCTTCAAGTTTTATCTCTGCCCCTTTGTAAGCGGGATGTGTGCCGTCATCAAGAGATACCATAATTGAGTCTTTGGTTGTCTCACCACCCAAATTTTCAAAAAACGGATCATCGTCTATAAATGTTGCACGAAGATGATCGGTTTCTATATGTGACATCTTACTGTTTGAATTTTCTTTTCTCATGATTATACTCCCCCGCCTTCAGGATATATTCTGTATTCTACGTTAATATGTTATCCTATTGATGTTATGTATTTTATGTTTTCCTTCTATCATTCACTATATCAGACCGATATTCGATTGTTGAAAGTAGAATTACAGAAAAAAGGGTAGGAATATATTTCCCTTTGTACTTTTTTACTCCGCCCTTAGTAAAAAACATCTATTTTCCGAACAACTACAATACAAACCGAAATCCAAAATAAATCCCCTATGTTCCTACAAATTCACTGATTACATACCATATAGGGATACCCAGTTCTTGAACTGCAACCCCCTTCTTATTTGGTGCAAAAAACATATAGAAAAACACATGGCAAAAATCTAAAACCTATCGAGTCATAGGATATTACGAAAATATCTACCCAAAAATAAATGCCACTATCTATAGCTTCAACTCATACCCCATCCGATCTTTTCGAAACCGCCTGCGTCATCAACAAAAACAACCATACCGGAATATAAATAATGTCATCATCCTTTTTCAACAGGTCTTTTGTCACAACTATACCTTGCGTTTCAAAAGTTTCACAAAATTTCAACAGGCCCTTGAGGTCATTTTTCTCGATGTCGTTCGTATACTTGACTTCTATGGGAATTGTCCTGTTATTTGAAGTAAACACAATATCCACCTCATTTTTGGATTTATCCTGCCAGTAGAATATTTTGGGGAACAACTCTTTCTTTTTCAAGGAGAGCACATGGGAAAAAACAAGGTTTTCCACGATCTTTGTTTTTTCGAGTTCATTGATTTCTTTTAAAACCAGGGAGTTACGAAGACCGCAATCAATAAAGAACAGCTTCTTTTCCTTTCGTGTTGATATTACCTGTTTTTTTGAATACATGTAGGCAGTGTGAACAAGGAAGCAATCTTCAAGATACGAAATGTAATTTTTAACAGTGTCCACCTTTATACCGAGAATTTCTGCAAATGCTGAATAGTTCATTCTCTGGGACATAAAATCCGAAAGCAGGTCTGTCAGGTCGCTTAAGATCCTTGGCTCCTTGATATCCTTCAGATCCAGAATATCCCTGTTTATTGTTAGCGTTTTGTAAAGCTTCAAAACATCATACACATTCTCCATATCGTCCATGTCAAAAACTTCAGGGAAACCGCCTTTCAGGATATAATCATCCAGTTTTATGAGCAGATCCTGCTTTTCCAGGATCAGGTTGTCATGTGCTCTTTTGATCTCATCGAAATTATGGATGTCTGCATCTACCTGCCTGCCGGTTATTTCCGAAAACGTTAATGGTAAGATCAGGTGAAAGCAGATCCGCCCAAGTAAACTCTCCCCGCTGCCTTTTAAGATCCGGAGCGACGAAGAACCCGAGACTATGAACTTGATCTTCAGCCCTATGTCCTGCCAGTATTTTATGATATTTCCCCAATCTTCAAGCTTATGTATCTCATCCAGAAAAATATACACAGTGTCCGTCAGGCTGTCTATAGGTTCCCTGACCATCATGCTGGAATACTCCCTCAGCATTTCATCAAATTCGTTTTGCAATCTCAGCCTGATCTTCGGATTGTCAAAGGATATGAACAATATGTTCCGTTCATTCACACCGTTATTGAGTAAATGGTCGATCATCCCGTACATCAAAGTTGTTTTTCCGGCACGCCTTGGTCCTAACAGACATGTAATTTTATTGCTTGCAAGTTCCTCTATAAGATACTCGAAATCCTGCCTGACAATCGTACCCAGCCTGGATTCGCTGATATGTTTGGTCTTCCACCAGGCATTCTGTATTATTATCTCTTCTAACATCATTCCATTATATAGTGTGTATTATATAACAATCTTTCCGTTTCAGAGTAAATGATTAAGGGATATTTTTCAGATTCAAAGGAAACATTTCTCTAATATTAGCTCTAAAAAAGAAGGCATGGATTTGTCAACAAATACCATTTTAAACAAATATTAATATCTTGATGTTACTAAAATCAATAAACAATAACATCACAATACTGTTGAAAGAGCACCGGAAGTTAAACCAACCAACCCAAAAAATGTGAACCAACAATGTACAACATAATAGCAGTTGACATATCAGGACGCCATAAGATCAATGACCGCTACTACATGGTATGCGCAGCCGTATCCGTATCGATCACTGCAGACCATATCGAGAAAGTGAACCAGGTCAAGATCAAAACATTCTGGCTGGACTCAGCACCTGAGTTGACGGATATCATACAGGTCATTGAGGATACTGCAAAAGAGATCGAGTTTGAGGGCACCATCATAACCGAGCATGGGGAAATGTATAACCAGCCTGAAAGAGTAGTTGCAAGCATGTTCTCGCGCGAGTTCAAGTATCAGGAATCACTGGGCGAGCGCAGTTCGATCGAACTGGCGCACCATATATCATTTTGCACACGAAATCTTCTTTTAAGTGAACTTGGGATTGAAAGTTGATCAGATGTTGTTACAATTTAAAGTGTAATTACAGTTGCAGTTACAATTATAAGTATAATTGTGAGACTTTTTATTATCTTCTGGAATGATTCTAAAAACAATGGAGAGACACAGAGAAAAATAAGGACCCTCTGCGTCCTTTGCGTCCTCTGCGGTGAATATTTATTCCCACGATCCATTTATTCAGAATAGATTAAAAAGTCTCATAATTTCAGAATGTTTGAAGGACTCATAAACCATGAAACGCACAATCCTTGTCCAGCGAAATGAAACCACAAGCGATGAGTCAGAAAGCATACGAAAACTCATTGAACTACAGGATCTGGCAAGATCTGCAAACTACAAAGTGGTTGGCGATGTTACACAAACAAGAGGTCCTGACAGGAAGTACCAGATCGGGCGCGGAAAGGTTGAAGAACTTGCCTTGATGGTTGAAGAATTGGGCGCTGACGGGATCATCTTTTCCAACCAGTTGAGTACAACACAGATATACAACATATCCGAGATCTGCAAATGTGAAGTGATTGACAAGTTCCAACTGATACTTGAAATATTTGCGGAGCGGGCAACCACAAAACGTGCTAAACTTCAGGTCGAACTTGCAAAACTCCAGTACGAACTCCCAAAAGCAAAGGCGATCGTGTCACTTCTTAAAAAGGAAGAGCGCCCCGGGTTTATGGGACTTGGAAGTTACGAGGATTCGTATGAACAGGACATAAAAAGCAGGATAAGCAGAATACGGAAAGAGCTTGCAAGTGTCCAAAAAGACAACGAATCCCTCCGAGTCAAGAGGCATGAACGCGGTTTTTCAATTGTAGCACTGGCAGGCTATACCAGTGCCGGCAAAAGCACGCTTTTCAATGCGCTGGTTGATGAAAATGTGAATGTTGATGACATGCTTTTCACAACACTTCTGCCCATAACACGCGCACTGAATATCCGTGGACGCCGCGTGCTTCTTACTGACACGGTCGGCTTTATTGAAGATCTGCCACACTGGATGGTCGATGCATTCCGTTCAACACTGAACGAGATATTCCTTGCCGATGTGATCCTGCTGGTTGTTGACGCCAGTGAATCTCCCGACATCATGCGGCAAAAACTTGTCACCTCACATAATACATTCTGGGAACAAATAAAAGGAGTGCCCATCATCACTGTGCTTAACAAGGTTGACAGGATTACGAAAAAGGAACTGGAAGAACGACTCGAAAACGTAGGGTACCTTGCTCCAAATCCTGTTGCAGTCTCTGCAAAAAATGGTCTGGGATTCGATGAACTTAAGATGGTGATATATAGGCAACTCCCGAAATGGAAACGAAATACGATATCGTTGCCAATGTCGGAATATGGAATGTCAATCGTTTCATGGTTGTTTGATGAAGGTATTGTGCACAACATCAATTACAAAGACCGGATCATAGTCGATTTTGAAGCGCGGGATGAGATTATCCTGAAGGCAA
>JAUVET010000221.1 GCA_030594665.1 Methanosarcinaceae archaeon | reverse complement strand
CCGATAACATGACAGGTTCGATGGAACGTGCCATAATGGAAACCGATCGGCGGCGCAATATCCAGATGGACTATAATAAAGAGCATGGCATTGTCCCGCAGACGATCCGAAAGGACATCCAGAAGGAACTTGTCAAGATGGATGTGGGAGCAAGTGGCGATGCATCAGGCGTTATGGTACTTGCAGAGGATATGTCCGGAATGGAAATTGCAAATATCATCATCGACCTTGAGGCTGATATGCATATGGCTGCCAGGAATCTTGAGTTTGAGATGGCAGCCCAACTTCGCGATAAGATCAAGGAACTCCGGACGAGTTACAAATTGTGATTGTGATGTTTTTGCAGATTCATCTTTTATTGCAAGTGAACTCGAACCTGATACTACTAACTTTTTGTTCTGGTACTGGTCCCAAATGATTGCTGAATTGGAGCACAAAATTGGAGCCAATCTAATCCTGAATTGGTGAAGGCAGGAGTCCTCATCAAATGCAGGGAGCTGATTGGCAAGTGAAGCGCGCTCGCCCTCTCATCCCACGTATCCACACACCCCGACACGCGGCGAGTTGACCACAGGCAATAGCATTTCTTCTCCGCACTCGTGCCCCACAGCACATTCATCACAAAGCCATCCTTCGTCCGGATATTCACAATATGTGCATATATATGTAGCCGGATTACCGCAGTTTTCGCATAATATCAACGGAGGATCATTCCTGGCAAGAATTTTTATTGAATTTTTTGCATTTTCGACTTGATATTCTGAAATTATTTTCAGGTCAAGTTGTGTAGTACTTCCAAAGTCATATTCATAGCTGAAAGTTGTACCTTGCTCCATAAGTTCATCCAGACTGTAATTCATGCTAAGGTCGTCAAAATATTCATCAGGCATGGATTGGTATATTTTATTTTTTATTGTGAACGCGCTCAGGTGTCCGCAACACTCGACCCATGTTTTTCTTAAGAAAGAATCAATGCGCTCAAGTTTAATGTTCGCAGGCACTTCAAAATATATCCAATATTCATGCAGGGATATCCCCCTTGCAAGGATCTGGAATACTTTTTTTGTGGGTTTTTGTTTGCCGGATGGCGCCGCATGTTTTTTTATGCACGATTTCAGATGCGTCTTCATTTTAGTCTTGCTGAAACTGCTGTTGCAAAGGGAGCAGGTTCCGTTTGTTTGGTTGGTTTTTTGGGGAGTCATGATTTTATCCTGGGGGTTTTATGATTATAAACGTCTTGGATATGACCTGTGAATTGTATTGTGACTTCAGGCACAATTGCTAAATCAAGGGTCGGTTACAATTCATCGTAATTTGCGCCCCGGATTTAGAGGGTCATCAGGGTGAATTGCCATTTTTGAACTCCTTTATCATATCTTGAACCGCATTACGTAAAGGCGTTAGGTCGTCAGTGCAAATATTGAATATCTCCTCGGCGTCGAAATTGAAGTACTCGCGTGAGAGGATGTCACCCACACTTTTGATGCCAGACCAGTTTACATCCGGATAGCGTTGAGCAAGTTTTTTCCCTTCGGTATCTTTATCCATCCTTTTGAAAGTTTCCCCGATGGGTATTAGCATGATTGTAATCTTTTCCAGCAGGTCTACCCCGTACTTACTGTTAAGGAAATCGTCGGGCGAACTGATGTTGGGAAAGTGCCACTCAATTCCCGCTAACGCCTCATCGATCTGTTCTAATTTTTCCTGTAGCAATGTTGCATTATACATAGTATGCCTCCCTGTCGATGCGTCTTTTAAGATAATGATCCATACGCCG
This sequence comes from Methanosarcinaceae archaeon, assembly GCA_030594665.1. The sequence goes on along the minus strand of JAUVET010000221.1, from coordinate 1,875 downwards.
CCAATAACGCACTACATCGACTTGTGTCTTAAGGATCGATTCAAATTCTTTTTTGAGGCTTGCCCTTGCAAACATATCGGGTGCCATTTCAACAACCACATCCACATCGCTGCGCTCATCTGCTTCATCTCTTGCTACCGAACCAAAAATCCCCAGCTTAGTAATGCCATATCGTTCTTTGAACTCCTGTTTATGTTCTCGCAAAAGTTTCAGTGCTTCTTTCCGCCTCATACACTCACCTCAATGATTTTAGACTGCTGTTGACATATTCACTTTTTGGGTGTTATAGTAAATCTGTTTAACTCGGCTTGTTTTTAAACCCATCGAATTCGATGGGTTTAAAAGCTGCTTAATATAATTAAAATCGTAAAGTGTTAATATTGTGAAACCGATTTAAGACAAAATAAAGTCTCTTAAAACGACAGAAATTGCAGATTGTATCATCATAAAACATAATATACATTAATACACAGGAACGATAGTAGTTATGAAAATTGCAAAATTGAATTTGAAAAACTTCCGGGATGCTCAGGCTCTTTCCTTGGAGTTAGATCCTAAACTTAACGTTTTTGTTGGCGTGAACGGCTCTGGAAAGTCAACTGTCCTGGATGCAATTGCTATCATGCTTTCGTGGCCGGCCAGTAGAATTATTCGTCCGGGTGCATCCGGCAGGCCAATTACTGAAACTGATATTACCAATGGCAGATCTTCTTCATCCATACAGTTATCCTGCGAGATCGATAGCAAAACGATAGGGTGGAAATTGTCGAAAAACCGAAAAGGACATGCAGCTTCAGAAGACAAAACTAACTTGCTGGACCTGAAGGATTATGTCACAGGAATTCAAAACCGGATTTCTGAAAATTCGGAAAAAGTTAGTATTCCTTTGTTTGTCTATTACCCTGTGAATCGTGCTGTGTTGGATATCTCATTACGGATACGCGGACAGCATAACGACCTGTTCACAGCTTATGACAATGCGTTGACCGGCGGTGCAAATTTCGGGACTTTTTTTGAATGGTTCGGAATAAGAGAAGACCGTGAAAATGAAACAATCAGGGAATTTAAGGAGTTTGAGACTTTTTTTGAGCGAATCAAGAAAATAAATGATTTTGAAAGAGGGCGTATTAGCGATAATCCGAATGTGCCCGTCGAAGCAATTGATTTTCAGTTCCTTGATCCACAGTTGAAAGCAGTTCGAAATGCATTAACACAAATTTTGCCGGATTTCTCAAATCTCACCGTTCGAAGAAGTCCCCTGCGAATGGAGGTTGAGAAAAATGGCAAACGTTTGACAGTGGATCAACTTTCCGGCGGGGAACTGAATTTAATAGCAATGATCGGTGATCTGGCAAGACGAATGGCAATTGCAAACCCTGACTCCACTAAACCGCTTGAAGGTTGCGGCATTGTCCTCATAGATGGAATTGACTTGCATCTGCATCCGAACAGGCAACAGACAATTGTACCTAAGTTGTTGGATGTTTTTCCCAATTGCCAGTTCATTATATCTACCCATTCGCCGCATGTCATAACCCATGTACAGCCGGAGAATCTATTCCTTCTAAAGCAAACGGATTCAGGTATTGTGGCGGAAAAGCCAGACGAGTCATATGGTAAAAATGTGGATCGGGTACTTGAAGATCTTATGGGTCTGAAAACAACACGGCCTGATGAAGTGGCTTCTGATCTTCACAGTCTTTTTAAGACAATCGACGCAGGAAAACTGAAAGATGCACAAAAAATGATTGCTGAATTGAAGCAAATAATTGGAGCTGACCCTGAATTGGTGAAGGCAGGAGTCCTCATCAAACGCAGGGAGCTGATTGGCAAATGAAGTATGTTGTTAAAGATCAGAATACCCCACTTTTTAAT
>JAUVET010000277.1 GCA_030594665.1 Methanosarcinaceae archaeon | reverse complement strand
TATTTGTATAGCTGCGTAAATTAGATTGTTCGATCTGAAACTGAAGCTAAAACCAATACAAACGCCGCAGGCGGCGGATTCCCACACCACTGACGCGAACGATATGGGCGTTTTCGCAGCATTTCAACTTATAAAATAAATGTGGAATAGCGCAGCATAGCGTTTTACACATACCATTGTTATTGGAAATGTTCGGGGTTGTCTGACCGATATAGATATATTCACATTTTCATAATGATTGGAATCCGCCGCCTGCGGCGGGTTGCTGCGCGGGGTCTAACAATTTGGGCTGTGCATCGACATTTTATCGTAACCAGCTAAACACAGGCACAATTCCAAAACCCAGTGATTTCAACAATTATATTAGACGCAGATTAACGCTGATTAACGCAGATGCAACCTTAAATCTGCGTTAATCTGCGTCTAAAAAATAACTGGAAAATGGGATAGTGCCCTAAACACATACCAATAAAGTATCAAATACAAAAAACGCGGAGACAATCTAATTGCTGTTGTTCCGCGACTAAAATATGTTTCACTTGATCAATTCAACACTAAATTAAATTTATGATCACAATATCTTCTCACCCGCATGTTCTCCGGACATTGAGTTGAATATTTCTTCAACATGCATAACTGCGGCTGCTTTTGCAGGCAAGTTCACATTTCTGGCATGCACCCATTCAACCATATCATCATAGATCGGACCGGATGTTACAAATTCCACACTGCCTTTAAGCTGGTAAGCCCTTTTTGCCTTAGCATCATGCACAACGAATGAGATTTTCGGATTTTCCTTAATATTTGCTTCAGTCTTTTTGAAGTAATTATTTGCGATCAATATTGTTTCATCATCCAGTATTTTCAGCAAGCCCACAAGTGCGACGTTTGGCACACCGGCGTTACTGGCTGTTGCAATGGGTATTGGTCTTTGATTATCGATTGTTTCTTTAACTTCAGGCGGCATTTTAACCATTTTATCACATCCCTATTCTTTATAATTCTTCTTGATTTATAGTATATTTGAGTACTTGAAATTGAATCAAATATGTATTTCTATTTAATATATTGTTGCATTTGTATGGCTATGGTAAGATAGCTGCGCAAATGTGAGTATTTGATCGTTTTTTGTTTTCATTTTATCGGTGACATCGGAATGCGCCGCCTGCGGCGCATTGACTCAGCGTTAAAAATCGCTAAACAAACACATATTACTTATAAATGGGTTAGTGAAGATATCAGATAATAGCAATCCTCGATAGATTGGATTTTTTTCCATAGCACATCCATCATACCCTTTTTCATAATATTGAGCGTAATCCTTTTATAGACGTACAAACAATCATTTGTTCCTAGAGAACGACAGCATTACGCCGTCCCAGGCGGGGATACTAATAAATGGATAAAGAAAACCTTGAAGATAATAATGTTAAGCCGGATGTGGGAAATGCACCGGAAGATAAGCAGGTCGAAGAGCTATCAGCCGAAGACGAGATTGCACAACTTAACGACAAACTCCTGCGGCTTGGCGCAGAATTCGACAATTTCAGGAAACGAAGCAATCGTGAAAAGGAAGAATTACGAAAATATGCAACTGAAAATTTCATGCTGGATATGCTTGATGTCTGTGACAACTTCGAACGCGCTTTACATTCTGCAAAATCGGCAGATGACTCCAAATCCATAGTTGAAGGCGTTGAGATGGTACTCAAACATTTCATCTTGATCCTCGAAAAGGAAGGGGTCAAAAAGATCGAATGTAAAGGCGAAGAATTCGACCCACATCTACACGAAGCAATGATGCATATCGAGACCGATGAATACCCTGACAACACCATTATTGATGTTCACAAACCCGGGTACATGTTGCATTCAAAGGTCATACGACCTGTAATGGTTACGGTTGCAAAACAACCAAAAGATGATTCGAACAAGTCTGGAAAATAGCAGATAAAAAGCAACACATGATATCTCCAAAATATTAAACTTCTTACATTTAGACTTACATTCACATGGCACAATTCCAAAATCCAGTGATTTAAACAAATTATATTAGACGCAGATACAACCTTAAATCTGCGTGAATCAGCGTTACCTGCACACCCTTTAGGTGTAGCAGGCACTCAACTCCGTAGGAGGTGAGTGTATCTGCGTCTAAAAAATAACTGGAAAATGGGATAGTGCCCATTCACATTTAAATTTAAACATAAACTTACATTTACAAACAAACTAACAAGAGGTAATAAAATGGCAAAGATACTCGGAATAGATCTTGGTACAACCAATTCATGCATGGCAGTCATCGAAGGTGGAGAACCTACCATAATCCCAAATGCTGAAGGTGGAAGAACAACCCCGTCAGTTGTGGGATTCTCAAAAAAAGGTGAGAAACTTGTAGGACAGGTCGCCAAAAGACAATTGATCGCAAATCCTGACAACACAGTAAGTTCGATCAAAAGACACGTCGGTGAGCCAAATTATAAAGTAAATCTCCACGGCAAGGACCACACACCCCAGGAAGTTTCATCAATGATCCTGCGAAAAATGAAAGAGGATGCAGAAGCATATCTTGGCGAGACCATCACACAGGCTGTAATTACCGTACCTGCATACTTCAATGATGCACAGAGACAGGCAACAAAGGATGCCGGAACTATTGCCGGACTTGAGGTCATGAGGATCATCAACGAACCTACTGCTGCATCACTTGCATACGGTCTTGACAAAAAGGAAGGCGACCAAAAGATATTTGTCTACGATCTTGGAGGCGGTACTTTTGATGTGTCCTTACTTGAACTTGGTGAAGGTGTATTTGAAGTACTCTCAACAAGCGGTGACACA
>JAUVET010000122.1 GCA_030594665.1 Methanosarcinaceae archaeon | reverse complement strand
ACGATTTGAAAAATATGCGCGTTGTTAAAGATGAGTTATAGTATACCTTAATGGGTTTTTCCACATCCACTATAAAATCCAATGATCTCAGTTCAATAGCAAGCGAATTTTGATAGGGGATTTCGACAAACCCCGGAATTTATGCGGTTGTTTATATGTCACATACAACTGATTGTCTGAAATTATAGGTTTATCGAAGTCCTCGATAAACCTTCTCTAAAAAACCTGATCCAAGGGTATTGTGTACTTTATAGGCAGCTCCAATGATTTTTTCAGTAATATAGTGATGCTTTAACTGTGTCATAAATACCACATCCTGTTCATCAATCATCTGTGTAAATCGGTGTTAATCCGTGTCTAAAAAACATAATGATTACGTAAAAAAATGTATGAAGTTTTCTAAAACGTGAGTTGTTACCTAAACTTAAACTTAAATATTTAATTTTGAACGATTGTAGTGAATCATCTGATACATAAAAAATAAAAAACAATGGTCAGTTCAAAAGCAATGTCCATGTTACAAGACAAAAGTCTATAACCAGAAATTCAACATAGAACCAATCCTTGAACCCGAAATCCTTGATATTGATCTTTATCGCCGGATAGATTATTCTTTGTGCATAATATGCAAGTACGGCAACGATCGTGAGTATCGCATACCATGTCGTGTCTTCAGCAGTTCCGAACTGCTTTAAGCATACAAATCCTGCAATGATCCCTATGATCGATGCGACTGCTGTTTTGACAATACCATCGATATGATTTTGCTTTCGCTCTTCAGGAGTCCTTTCTTTGACTGTGATGATACCTTTGCTTTTTGTGACATTAGACTTTGCATCTGCAGTGTCGTTAGCATCAGCATTAGTAGAATTAGCGTCAGCATTAGCAGCATTTTCTACATTCTTCCCCTTGTTTTTTTTGGATTTGCTGTATTGCTTACTCAACGTTTTGATCTCCTGAATTTTTGATTAAACTGAATTCGTGAATGAAATGGTATTGACCATTAAACTAATAATAGATATATAAGTATTTACGCTCTTTTTTGGCAATAGAGGAGGATAACCTAAATAAACTCGTTGCTTAAAACGTTGTTGATGTTGTCAATGGATATAGATTCGATGCCTATGGAATTAAGATGCCGTGCAAACTTTGCAGGTCTATCCCCATTCGGATGATAGATGATCGCAACTTCAGGGTCGATGTCCCCTACCATTTTCACAAGCCCGGTTGCGTCCAGATGGTCGCTTATATTTATTGAAGGATAGTAATAGTCATCCCTGCCTGTGAGCACGTATTTTGGAATCTCCCGGGGTAGTTTGCCAAGGTCCCATGGAGGTACGACACACATGCCTTCTCCGCCTGTTTCACCGAGTCCTACAAGTTCGCCGCAGTCTTTTAGCAGGTATTGTGTGAGGATAAGGCTTTTGCTTTCCATTTCAATAGCACCGTTGTATCCGAATTCGCGAATGAGTTCAACTGCACGCTGGGCCTTGCCGAACGCATACGCACCAAAGGCGACACTGCTATCCATTTCCATGGCATTGTTGAATCCGGCGATGTCATCTTCGAAGTGGCATGTTGAGTCTGCATGGTCGCCGTAATTGGCTTCGGTTATAAGGACATCGCATTTCGGTAATTGTGATGCGTCCTTAACATCGCCTGTTACAAGGATGCGCGTGCCAACTTCATTCTCCCAGTAAAACGCGGTCGCACCGACTGTATGTCCGGTGGGGTAAGTTTTAACGGTCACTCCGTTGATATCGATGGATTCACCTACAACTACAGTTGACCCACTATACTTTTGGTCGTGCCTGATCTGCAGTGCAACCGCGGTTTTATCAGAGCAAACCGAGCGCTCGGAGAGCATTGCAGATTTGCCGTGATGGTCAGAATGAGCATGTGTTATCAGGTATGCGTCAGGCTGCTGGTATTTTTTAGGAATGCGTGTAGTATCTACTGAAAATGCACACGGTTTGCCGTCTTCTGATCTGAATTTGATAGCAAGGTGCGGTTTGAATGTGCCGCGCACGTTCTTCTGGCGGACTGCCAGAACACCCAGATCAATTAGCCGTTTTGATATTGTAATCCCTCGAATCAGTGGATAAGGGTCAAGGTATTTACATGTTTGGAGATTTGAATAATAGCTTATGAGATGAACGAGAAAAAAAGTTATCAGGAAATGTTTCGAAGGGATCTGAATCTCCCCTGATACATTTCCGATCGATGATTTCGTTAGATGAAATCGGCACAATTCCAAAATCCAGTGATTTTAACAATTATATTAGACGCAGATACACTCACCTCCTGCGGAGTTGAGTGCCTGCTACGCCTAAGGGCGTGCAGGTAACGCTGATTAACGCAGATGCAACCTTAAATCAGCGTAAATCTGCGTGAATCAGCGTCTTAAAAATAACTGGGAAATTGGACAGTGTCAATGAAATCATCTAACAAATGAAATTACAATCCCTGTGCTGTGAACACTTTCACTTTTGAGGGACTTTTTGCTATGTTCCCGATCTTGACACCAATGAGATTATTGATTCCCTTATCTGCTGCAATGTCAAGTATCCTCTGGGTGATCACGCCGTCGAATACAACGCTTTTAACACTATCGTCACACTCTTTTAGTGTGTGTACAAGGTCACGAACCGCAGTTTCCACAACTATATCGTCATCCGATCCTAACAAGCGCGCACCAAGCGTGCCCACCAATTCATCAGCGTGAGGTTTAAACCTCTGGCCTTCCATTGCTTCTTTTGCAGATACGGCAGCTTTTGGCTTTGACGTAACTTTTCTTGCAGGTTCTCTACGGCGCTGCTTTGATGGTTCTGCCACTTTTCGTTCATGTTTTTTTGCCGGAACTTTCTCAACCCGTTCAGCCTTTTCGACCACAGGTCTCTTAGTATCCGTACCTCTTCTTTGTTCATTTCGTTTTGACAGCCTTGAAACCCTTGTGGTTTTGTGTGAATCGGATGATTGACGAATAGCATATTTCTCCATAGCCTGTTCAACAGGTACCTTCTGGCGCAGTGCCCGCACAATCTCTCTCTGGACAAGATCTTCCACACTTTTCCCATCAGGTGCCCTTGCAATATAATCAATATCCGCAATCTGGAGAAGTTCCTTGATTATCAGTTCTCCTCCACGGTCACCATCTGTAAATGCAGTAACTGTTCTTGTTTTTGTAAGTTCTGCAACTTCAGGTGGAACATTTGTGCCGCCGACACAAACTGTATTCTTAATGCCATATCGTAAAAGGTTCAATACATCTGCACGCCCTTCGACAACTACAATGGCATCCGATTCAAGCATATTAGGACCGCATGGGATCTTGTTCTTGCCATAATATTGCATTTCCTCAATGCGCACGGACTGACGTACTTCGTCAGCGATCTCCTGTGATTCGGGTAGATTCACATCGAACATGTCAGTGAGAATATACTTTGCCCTGTCAACGATCTGTTGCCTCTTTGTCGCGCGTACATCCTCGATATTGGTTATCTCGATCGTTGCACTGCAAGGACCAACCCTATCAATCGTTTCAAGCGATGCCGCTAAAATTGATGTCTCAACCTTATCAAGACTTGATGGGATCAGGATATTTCCTCTTGCTTTCCCGCCTTTAGTATTTACAAGAACCTCGATCCTGCCTATACGACCTGTTTTTTGAAGGTCGCGCAAGTCAAGATCCGAACCAAGCAGCCCTTCGGTCTGTCCGAAAATGGCACCTACTATATCAGGACGTTCAATAACCCCATCCGCATTGATCTTGGAATGAATAATGTACTTTGTAGTATCTGTATTTTGCATATTTTTATCCTCCACAATTAATTATCTGTCATTGTGCGTTTTTCATGAATGTGCGAGTTGATCCGGGCATAGCGGGGATTTTCTCGTTGTATATATTTTATAAATATATAGTGCGAGTTAATCCGAGCACAGCGAGGATTTTCTCGTTCGCCTATGCAAGACGTATCTTTGATCTCAACCCAAACAAGCAAATTCAAATACTAATGATATTTTCTTGTTGTACATAATCTGTAAGATTATGTACTCCGAGTTAACGCGAACAAAGTAAGCGTTTTCTCGTTGGGATTCGATCATCCTAATTGACATGATGTTACACATCATGTACAAATACAAAAATAGTAGAAGTGTATGGATTTACAACATACTCAGGATAATTGATTCTGATGTACATAACGGTCAGACCGATTTATCCCTTCCAATGCTAATCTAAATCTAATAATACTGTATTTGAAATTCCCCATACAAATCGTTGTATGTATTTAATATGGCAAATTTTCATACAATAGAAACAATGATTGTAAATGTTTTTCGCATCATGCCATTTGCATGTTTATCAATATAACACAATCCATTTATTGTTGGCAAGTTCGACCTTTAGCAAGAATATCTTCATATCCCAACAGTTTCATAAACTGTTGCAGACTATCTATGCTGCTAAAATTCCAAGATTTTATCTTCATAACCATAACCCTGAAATGTCCTTTGTCAATACAGTGTCATATCTTTTTTTATGCTTAAACTTTACAATGTAAATTTAAATATAAGTTTAAAATTAAGTTCACATTTAAAGTTATATTTTAATTTTATTTATATTTGCTCCATTGTAATATGATATCTGAATGATTTGATAATGTTGTAAATATACTGAATTCTAACTATTATTGTATAATGATCGTACTAATTCAATATTTGAGTGTCTGTTACACCTTTATTAGCTTTCGATCATAATGTAATCTGCATTTGGTGATTACGTATTATCATAAGTAGTTGAAGCTTAATAAACTTGTGGTTATCAAAATCGATAATTTTATATAACACTGTTTACTTATATATATATAGAATGAGCGAGTTATTTTTAAGCATTTTTTTGCTACAATAACCCCCACTCCCCAACTCGCTTGTTCCAATGATCGAACACTACAATTACTCTTCATTGATCACTCCGATCAGTTTATCCTATGTACATGGCTTGCTTACCTTTCATTCAAATTTGACCCACATTAATGTGTTTCATTCCAAAAACCACAACCCTAATATCCCCGTTTGGTTATCTTAAAAACATGAATAAAGAAACAACCCCGCGTCAAAACCTTGTGATAATAGGTGGAGGTGCTGTTGGGATGGCAGTTGCAACACACGTCCAGCGTCACGGAAACTATTCCATCACAGTGATATCGAAAGATGCACACACCGCATACAGCCAATGCGGAATGCCATTTGTTCTTGGTAACAAGATCAAGAGTTTTGAAGAATTGATCGTCAGAAGTCCTGATATCTTTAAAGGGATGGGGATTGAAGTAAAACTTAACACAACGGTCAATTCGATCAACATCGATACTAAAACGATCCATATCGGAAGCGAGATACTTCCATTTGATAAACTTGTGATCGCAACCGGAAGTTACCCCCGCATTCCCGAAAATATCAAATCCTGCGCCCAACTTGAAAATGTGTTCACACTTCGGACATTATCTGATGGTATCAAAATCCAAAATGCGTTCAAAAACACTGGAAACCTGGTGATCATGGGCGGAGGTGCAATAGGTGTTG
>JAUVET010000019.1 GCA_030594665.1 Methanosarcinaceae archaeon | reverse complement strand
TATTCTTCCAGACGCTCTTCATTCCATGAGATGTCTTTTGGAATATTGTCGGAGTACGGATCTTCGATAACGATCATCAAGTTCAGGAACTCACGTATCTGGCTCCCTCTCTCATCAGTTATCACGCTGCCATGGTTCCAGATCGTATTAAGCCCGCGATACCACGCATCACTTATGGTGCTGGCTTTTATTATCCTTCCAATTACTGCATCTTCTGTCATGAAAAACCTCTCTTGGTTGGTTAATTGTTATTGGTAAATTGAGTATTAACTCTGGTGGTAGTACGATTTTTGCGTTACTTTTTAATGCATTTTATGATATAAAATAGGTGTGTCGGTTGAGTTTAGTAATTGCCATATCAAAGGTGATTTGGAATTATCCACCCTACAACTTTTTATATATTTCAACCAATGTTATTATGCTAATTTTTTATATATTTACATTAGGATAAATGCGGTTTTGTATTTTTAAAAAATCTAGTTAAGTGTGCCTCAGAATCATAACGTATATACACCATAAGCATATATTTTAATTTTATAAAAAAACGAGTGATTAAATCAGAATTGATTATAACAAATAATTATTCTTTATAATGTTGAGTGGCAAATCAAAATCCAATTATACATCATTTTATTTGCAATATTATAAAAAGTATAACAGAGTTGATTGAATATGAATCAAATTACTAATCTAGATGAACAGGAAGAATTAACGATAAAAGACTTTGATGGAAAAACCTTTGTTGCATTTTTGGATATTTCTGGTTTTAAGAAATTAATGACTAAAAATAAAGCTTTGGATGCATTAGATATTTTTTATCAATCTGGATATGATATATTGAAACAGAAAGAAGGAATTGATGGATTATTTGTGTCTGACTGTGGAATTTTATTTGTTAGAGAATCTACGAACACAAACAAATGCTTGAGTTCTCTGTTAAATGTAATTGGAATAATCAATAAGAAGATGCTTGAGCATGGTTTTATGTTGACAACTTCAATTGCTTATGGATCAATTCGTTATCAAAAAAGGTTATTATTGAAGAATATGTCGAAGAACGCCATTTATGGACAGGCATATGTTGATGCTTTTTTAGACAATGAAAATGGAACTCCTAAAATTCAACCTGGACAATGTCGCATCATAACAAAAAGTATCCCCCAAGAAATCAATCTGAGTATGAACAATGATAATTTATTTAGATGTGTAAAGGAAAGAGATGGCGATTATGGACATTTGTACTATTATTGGAATGTAACACGCCATGATCAAATTCATACATTTGAGGATGCATATAAAGAATCCGAGGATGCAAAATACACAATTATTAAAAATGCACTCAATGAAAAAAAAACTGCATTGGTAGCATCTGATTATTAAAGTACATTAATTTTTGATAAACTGCATAGATATTTTGATAATGATTGGGATTAAAGGAAATGAAAAATATGGTATTGACTGAACGCACCCGTGGAATCATTAATGCTATGAAAAATATAAATCACAATAAACATCACATAGTTTCAATAAATATACAGAATGATCAATCATAAATACATTAATTCGAAATTGATATTGATAAAATTGCATGTCGTCTCACATATACTAAAACCATGACGTTGGAGAAACATTATGAATTCAAACAAAAAATTTTTGTTAACTATTATAGTATTGACATCTCTATTCTCTGGATGTATTGCGGCACCAGATTCTGATGGGGATGGATATGCTGACGAAGTTGACGATTTTCCTGAAGATGACAGATACCATATTGATACAGATGGGGATGGATATGCTGATAAAGTAGACAGTTTTCCCGAAGATAACAGATACCATATTGATACAGATAGGGATGGATATGCTGACGAAGTTGACGATTTTCCTGAAGATAACAGATACCATATTGATACAGATGGGGATGGATATGCTGACGAAGTTGACGATTTTCCTGAAAATTACAAATATCAAAAATATTTAGACGAATTAATTGATATTGGTGATGCCCTTGTTGTAAAAGATAAAAATGGATTAATTCAATATTGCAATATTGAATACAAAGACGTGAACAGTTTATCAGGTCCAAGTGTTGTATATGTATATGCCGATTGTGAATCTGCTTCAGAATCAAAAGCAAACAGTCTTGTAAAAACAGTAGCAAATGAACTCGATGTGAAAAGTCAATATGATTCAGTTGTTGTTCATATAACAGATTCACATACCGATGATAAATATTACAGTGAATTAAAAATTACTGACTTTTCGAGCACTCAACCTCAGTCATCTACAAGTAGTACACCGCAAACAAAATTTTACAATGTGCGATATGAAGGACAATCAAGTGGTTATGGAGCAAGTCTTTATTATGCATATGCTGATTGCGAATATGCTTCAGAATCCAAAGCGAACCGTCTTGCAAGATGGGTGGTAAGTAACTCCAATGAAGCAGGTAAATATGATGCAGTTGTTGTTTATCTAACAGACATGCATACTGGAAAAGATTACTACGGTGAATATCTAATTACTAATTATTATAGTTAAATATTTTGATAGCATTAATGTTTCATATACTATATTGATCAAATCAAATCCTTATTAACACTTATGAACCAAAACCCCAAATGTTACACCATCGGATACAGCAACCGACCAATGGATGAGTTTACAGGCATGTTGCAAAAGAGCAATATCAAATATCTCGTGGACATCCGCAGGTTTCCGCAATCACGGCGCGAGGAGTTTAACAAGGACGCGCTGCAAGACGCGCTTCCAATGTACGAAATAGTTTATTATCACTGCCCGGGTGTCGGGGGATTCAGTGAATCTACGTATCCCGAATACATGCAGACCGGTGCGTTCAAAGAGAGTTTTTCGCGGTTGCTGAATAAGATTAACAATGTATCCAGACCTGAGGGGGAGATCGTGCTTATGTGTGCGGAAAAAAGCCCGAAGGACTGCCACCGGCATTATCTTTCAATGGAACTTGAGAACGAAGGGGTTGAGGTAATTCACCTGACCGAGAGCGGGCAGACCAGTCTTTCGTGTTGGTGATGCGGAAACTGTCGCCATAAAATCTTTCGCTTTTATCAGGCGTTGAATTTTATTAAAAATTATAAGGTAGAACAGTTAAAGTGGAGTGAGGGATTTGAACCCCCGAGAGCCGCAGCCGTGGCGGATTTATATCACCATTACCAATCATAACATTTGATGAAGGCAATTTGCCTCCACATTAGCGGCCCACACCAATGTTACAATTTTTTTACATGTGTTCATATTTAATATTTCCATTGAATATTTCACAAATGTTCTTACAAGGTCAATAGATATAGTAAATCCGAGATCCACATTACGATATTACATACATAGTCGTTTTTAAATTAAACAATTTTCGGTGTTTTGAATAATATCCCGATAATAACACTCCAAATCTAAAGTTATTAGTAATATGAAGTGTAAAAATGGATTATGAATATGATTAAAACACATACATTGCATGCTCACTTTGACGGGAAAGTCCTGAGACCAGAAGAATCCATTGGTCTGAAACCTAATTTTCGTTATCTAATCACTATTGAGGACGAAGAACCAATATCTGAGCGTGACATATGGGACGTACTTAGTGAATCTTCGGGAAAGATCGATGGACCGGAAGATTGGTCTGAAGAACATGATCACTATTTGTATGGTACACAAAAGCAGCAAAAAGAGTAGTAGCATGAATACAAGCCGATTTTTCATGGATACAGCATATGTGCTAGTGTCTGGTCAACTATTAAGTGTCGGATTATTTAACCGAAACTGAAGAGATCAGAGCATCAGTTCCGTCGTAGGTGGAGCATTCCACTGCCACCATACCTACAAACTACAGACACAGACTTAGGAACACCCGCGGGTAATTGTGCATACATGTGGGTGCCGATGCTAAAGAGAAGAACGGAGCATCAGTTCCGCCGCAGGCGGCACATTCCACTGCTGCCAAACCCATGACCCACAAACTAGACCATACAATTTTCATATCTGCAAATACGATACCGCTTAAAAACCGTTTTGTATTTCATATTTATAATTGTGGGAACGTGCCGCGCTGCGCGCGGTCGCGTCGTTTTTTGCATCTGTCTGGCCCCCTCCATCTAGCGACATTATATGGTTGACACGACACTAGAACAAAAACCTGTGACAATCCTCAGTTTTCGTTGGCAGTGGAAGGAGATTTTTATCGATGATGGCGGAATACGCCGCCTGCGGCGAATTACAGCAGTGTTGAAATATCTAAACAAAAATATAAAAATTATTTTTGTTCCGAAGCCGCAACTTCATCTTTATCCACATCCTTACCCTCGTCCTGAACTTTCCCCTCGTCCTGAGCTTTCCCCTCATCCTGAACTTTCCTTTCATCCCTACTCTTGAACCACAACTTCCTGCTGTAATAGCCCAACGGATGCCTTATGCGCTTGCATAACTCATCCTCGCCATAACAGTTGCCGTAGGTCTTCATGGTGTCGCATGAAGGAGGTTTATATGTCGTGCCTGATGAACCTGATATGTGTTCGATCTGGTAACGCGTCTTTTCAACATCAAAATCAGGAGAGATGTTGAACATGTTTATAATCTCATCCACAGTCATTCCCACTGTCAGCAAGAACGATGTCATTGCAAACCGCATGGAATGCGCAAGGTTGACACCTGCCATTGTGTTCGCAATGGCATGAGCAATGCATGGCGGGAACAGTTCACTTTCAACAGCCTCAAAATCGCCCGCGCCGTATTCGGTCTTGCGTTCATCAAGGATAATTTTAATTTCATCAAGATGCGGTGCGCAGAGTTCACATATCTCTTCGGGAACCTCGATGGGGAGTGAATCCTGTATGCGCGCGCGCACAGCTTCCTGCAAAAGACGCGCAAACTCTTCCTTTTTTATGCGCACATTTCCATGGTCAAGCTTGCGGTTAACCAGCTTCCATTTAAGGTCTTTCATGGAACTTGCAAGTTTGATATAATCCGTGAAACATATATCAAAATAGGAACCGGACGGTTTGGCATCCACACCAAATTCTGCCCCGAACCCACTCAAAAAATCGACATCACGGGTTTTCAGCAATAAATATGCTGCCACCGCTTCTGCAAGCGAATAACGACGTGTCAAAAAAGAATCGTCAATGCAAGAAACAAGTATTCTTGCAAACGGATACGATAAGAGTTCGGTCAATACAGGCCCTTCATCAGAACCTGTAAATGATGGTTTTTCAATTCCCTCGAATAGTGATTGGATAACACGCTCCTTGCCGCGCAAGCGTGCAAGGTCCAGTGCGCGTGACGTTATCAATTTATCAAGTGAAAAACCGAGGCTGCCCACATGTTGGGATGCCTCTGAAATAAATGGATATAACGCAAGGTCCCTGTCATCCATAACCCTTAATCGGACTCGATCCTTGGTGCTAACAGGTATTTCACTTCCCCATCACTGTTCGGAATCGAGAAATTGATCTTTACCGGGAAATCCAGTCCAAGAGAAAGAGCTACTTCATTAGACTTTGAAGCCGGTTTTGCAATGTCTGAAAGATAATCCAGGGAGAACAAAGAACGCGCATCCCCGGGTTTTAAATCGATCAACTGATCCCGTGGCATCTCAAGTCTCACGCGGTCAGTATCGCCTTCCGCTTCCATGAAAAATACATCCCCTTCAACACCAAGTAACATGTGGTCGCTAATCTTTTCAGCAGCCTTTACAGCCCTGCGAAGGTCCATACCATTTAGTACAACCTCTGCCGGCAACTCCAACTGCGGGATCTTTGGCTCTGCACGAATAGTTGAAGGATCAAGCAATGATATCGTATAAGACAATCCACCTGCCTGTATCAAAAGTTTTTGAGACAGGTCGTCAAGTTCCATCAAAATCGTTTCGTTTTTATCGACCACACTTAAAATATCAGTAACCTTTGTAAGATCCATTCCAATTTCTGAATCGTCAGCCTCAAATCCATCAAACGCACTGGCTGGCAGGTCAAAGCTAACCATTGCAACGTTTGCAGGATCCACAGCTCTCACTGCGATTCCTTCCGGTGATATCCTAAATCTTGCCTCATCAACAAGTACCGATAGTGATTCGATCGAATCCTTTAAAAGATTTGCATCAATTGTTGCCTTGAACATGTAAATTCTCCGTTAAATAATTTAAATTTGAACTTCATTATATCCATTAAGTTATATAAGTTTCCTTGTTTTTATTCGACTTACCGACATCATTTGGCAATAATGTTAATGTTAATCATATTCACGCCATGTTGCGCCACACTTAACACATTTTAAAAAACGTGTTTCAGATTCATCAGCCGACCGGAGTTGCCGCAACCACCAGTATGCAATATTGTGCTCGCATTCCGGGCAACGTATTTGAGTCGTTGGAAGACCCTGGGCTTCGTTACTATCAAGAACGATCACCTCGCGTTCATCTCGCTTGGATTTCGAAACAAAAGCTTCACCTTCCTCCTTTTTATCCAATACATGGCCGCATTTCTTACATTGCAATACACCCTGTACCGGAAACATCATACTTTTACACTTTGGACAAAATTGCATCCATATCATCTCTTGCATCATCTATTATCATATTATGGTCAAACGCCAACTTTGGTATATCCGTGACTTCAAAAAGCTTAATATCCTCTGCATCCGAATCTGCCTTTGGATTGCCTCTACCAAGTGCAAGGTAACACACAGTCACTGTGTGCCCGCGCGGATCACGCAATGGAGCAGAATATACGCCAAGTAATTTAATTATTTCTATTAAAAGTCCGGTTTCCTCTAAAACTTCGCGTGCCGTTGCCTCCTCAGTAGTTTCGCCAATATCTACAAAACCTCCTGGCAATGCGAACATACCCTGATAAGGCGGGTTTTTCCTCTTGATAAGTACAATCTTACCATTTAAGATTATTACGGCATCAACAGTCAATTTAGGGGTAATAGGTACCATTTAGACAAAACCTTTATACGAATTATCTATTATATAAGAGAAATACCTATTAAAAGGTGCTTAAAAAATGATAGAAAATGTATTATGGGTCGCAGTTGCATTGATGGTCATATCCTCCATTGTTCCAAAACGCCAAACGATCCGCAATTTGATCGGAGGTGTCGGGTGGGGATTTTTTACCATACACTGGGCATACCAGCCACTCCATTACCTTGAGGAAAATGATTATGCCAATATAGTTTTAACACTTGCAGTTGCGGCATTTTGTATTGTGCTGGCACGTACCATGATAATGGAATACTTTAACAGAACCCAAATGATCGATCTATCTATAAATGATCAAACTGATATCGTCTCAATGGCAACCAGTGCAACCGCAATTGGAGCACTGTTCTATTTCCCTTTTGCAGAGATGCCCACGCTAAATACGTGGATCATCTCCGGGGTTACAGATCATGTCATGTGGATGCTTAACCTATTGGATTTTCCGGCGCTGCGCGAATCGTGGGATATGATATCACTTAATGGATACAGGGTTCAGATCATATTAGCCTGCACTGCAATTGAGAGCATCGCATTGTTCACAGGCTTGATAATTTCTGTCAATGCATCCACAAAGCGCCTCATGGCTGCCTTTTTGGTATCTGTTCCTGTGATATATATCCTGAATATTATAAGAGATGTGTTTGTCATAATCGCAAACGGGGAACGATGGTTTGGTGCAAACAGTTTTGAGATTGCACACCATATAATTGCAAAAGCAGGTTCAGGAATTGCACTGTTTTTTATAGCTTATGCAGTACTGAAAATTTTGCCCGAACTATTGGATCTGATAGACGGGCTGTGGAAGTTAATAACTGAACAACTGCATACTGTTGTTCAAAAAGTTACAGGGAATCATTAAATGCTCGCAAAAGGTTCTATCCCCTGGATCGTTGCAGTTTTAATGTTCACCACCATAAGCGGAGTCAGTGCATATTTGACAAAAAATCCATACATGCAATTCACAACATATGTTGGAGTTATGTCTGTTGTTTTTTTATTGCGGTTCTTCAGGGATCCTGAAAGGAATATAAAGATATGCAAAAAATGTATGGTTGCACCTGCCGATGGAAAAGTCATCGACATCCGCGGCAGGACTGTATGTATTTTCATGAACTTCCAGAATGTGCATGTGAACAGGATACCACTTGCGGGTACAATTCGCAATGTCGAACACAAGAAGGGAGGATACATCCCTGCTTTTTGCAAAGATTCCGATAGGAACGAACGCAACAAAATAATCATTGATACCGAACATGGCGAAGTAAATGTTACACAGATCGCAGGCACCATCACGCGCAGGATCATCACATATGTGAAAGAAGGTGATAGGATACAACAGGGTCAAAGACTTGGTATGATACGTTTTGGTTCACGTGTTGACGTTACCATTCCTGAAGTGTTTGAGATCATATGTAAAAAAGGAGATAAAGTCTATGCAGGAGAAACTGTGATAGCAATGAAAAACAATACACAATAAGGGAGAACAATATGTTACAAAAGCTCAAGGTCCCGGACATTGTTACACTATCAAATGCACTGTTTGGGATGGGTGCAATGGTTGCAGCATCCAATGGACGTTATGACCTTGCATGCATACTGCTGTTAGTGGCAGCCGTCGCCGATGGTGTTGATGGTTATCTTGCGCGCCGCCTTTCAAGCAGTGAATTTGGCGGGACTATGGATTCACTTGCAGACCTGGTATCTTTTGGTGTTGCTCCTGCTTTTATTGTATATTTAGCATACAGCGCACATCACCCATATTTGACAGGTGCGACAGTCTGTTTCTATGTTATTTGCGGGATCTTAAGGCTTGCCAGGTTCAGTTCGGTACAAAAAACCATTACTGATTTTGAGGGATTACCCATCACAGCAGGATGCGTTATGATAGCATCATATCTGCTAATAGATGCAAAATACATAAATGTCTACTCAGTGGTTGCCCTTGTAGTCATTCTTTCGCTTCTCATGATCAGTACATTTACATATCCGAAATTGAGCAATATGAGAACCATGGCACCGGTATCTGTGGTATTCGGACTGGTAATCCCATCGTTTTTTATAAATGTGAAGTACACGCCATCGCTTTCGCTTATCCTTTTCGTGGCAATGACATTATATGTCGCATCTCCTGTTATAAAAACCAATAAAATATTCAACGGGAATTAAAATGAATGAAAATCGCGATATTACAATTACAGATCGGGACAATGCATTGTTTGAGGCAGGGATCAAACTCGGTGCTCTGTATCACCAGTTTACGGGCTCACCTGTGAACCTTAAGACTGTAGAGAGCCTTGAGCACGCGATTGAGCAGAGTATTTCGGTTCAGCCGTTTGTTGAGGATATTACGGTGTCGATCGATCGTGATATGGTGCGCTCGAATTTGAATGATGAGTTCGGGTATTGTGAGCTTGAGGGGCGTATGCTTGATGTCAGGATAGGTGTTGTGTATGGTTCCGGGAGAGTGTGGGTTGCGCTTGAGTATGATGAGGAACTTGAGTATCCGTTGATGCGGATTTTGAGTGTGGGGTAGTTTTTAGTATTAGATCGAGTGTGGGTCTATGATGTGGCAGTCGGTGCAGGTGGTGTGTACACCACCGCCAACGTTATGACAGTCAGTACAATTGAAGAAGCGATGAACAGGCATGTGCATTGGTGTTGAATAATTAACGGCCATTAAATAAATATTTTGATGACAATTGCCACATGGTCTAATTTCTCCATGTGATGGATGGCAGCCAACGCATGTATCCATGTTTCCGTGCATACTATTAATTAATTTTTGATATTGTTCCCCATGGCATGCTCCACAAGCATCCGTCTGGATTATCGATAATTCATCATATGTACCAACCGTGATCGTATGTGCACTTCCACCATGACATTCCAAACACTCACTGTTCTCAACTTTTATATTTGAGCCATCATGGTTCGCATGACAACCTGTGCACGAAGGTATTTTCCCGTGTGTTGGATGGCACCCTACACAATTCACATTAGCATGTCTCCCACCTACATCAGGTTCAACATGACATTCTGCACAATCCATTTTCATGAAATCCCCCAATATAAGATCTTCATGCACAAGATGGCAGGACACTTCGCAGCTTTGTACACCTGCATGAGGGTTTATTTCCGTATCACTGAAACTGGTATCGACATCATGACATTTTGTGCAATCTGCCTTAAGCAAAGATGTGTCTGCTGTCGCATTGCCAGTATAAATGTATGATACTAATATCTTAACGATCGTCATACGCGCTTTATCCCTATTTTCCATCCCAGGTGCTGAGTGGCAGTCAATGCACGATATGCTTTCACTTTTATGGCTGCGGATCAGCGGATAATCCTGCGGATTAGAATATGAATCGTAGTACGGTTTCATTGCATGGCATCTGGAACAGACAGCGGGATTTTCCATCTGTTTAAAGATGACGCTGACACCCAGTACTGCTGCCACAACAAAAATAATGATTGAAAATATGAGTAAAGCGTTTTTTTTATACATGAAACTGACCAGATGTTTGTTAAGTTATATCAAATACTATAGACGATTTATTTATTTAAATGTGCTGTTCAAGCGATTGAAAAAAGCAGAGCAGCAGTCTAAATAGCAATCATTATATAACAGGGAATATATGTATTAAATTAAACAGATCAGATTAAAATGATGGAGGAATATATCTAATGGATGGGAAAATAATATTATTACTACTTTCAGTAGTTGCAGTGGGCATGTTTGTATTGCCAACGACATTGGCATTGTACACCGGGTCACACGCATTTGTCAATGGAAGTAGTGTGGATTGTGGCAAGTGCCATGTAGCGAGTATGGATAACATTGCTAAGGAATTGAATACAAGTAGCAGGCCACATACTACAATGACATGTGGAAACTGCCATGGTCCAACGAATATAGGCAACGTTGACTTAGATCAGGGTAACGAACATGGGCATGCAGCAAGCATGAGTGTAGATTGTATTGGATGTCATACAAGTGCAAATCAGAGTGTCACTGGTGAAGACGTTTTACGCGAATTGAATATGGCTTCAGCAGCTCACCATGGGGTGACTTGGAATAACACGGCAGGGATTAATGCAGATATAGATGACAGGGATCAGGCCTGTATCGCATGTCATACAGATGTACTAGTCAACATTACTGATGCGAGTCTTGACACTGTAAGTGGAACCATCTGGATAAAAGGCGGTAGTACCCTTCTTTGGGATTCCAATAACTGGTCAACAATAGAGTAAAGGCTTTATTAGCCTTTATTTTTTTTATATGTTTGAAACATTCAACATATTTAGAATTTATTAGAGATGTTAAGATGTCGAAAGGTGATGTTTGCATCTTTTATATCTATTACACTTCTTAAAATCACTGAATTGCGGGGTTGTACCAGTTAACAGTAAATTGGAGTACAAAATGAATGAAAAATTCATCTTGCTATTAATATCGGTTGTGGCAGTGGGTATGTTTGCATTACCTTCAACTCTGGCATTGTACACCGGATCCCATGCATTTGTAAGTGGAAGTAATGTGAATTGTGACAAATGCCACACATCGGGCATGGATGACATTAAAGCAGAATTGGAATCTGGCACTGCGCATCAAACGTTGACATGCGATGACTGCCATGGTACAAACAATTTTAATGTTGATTTGAGTCATGGTAACTCCAACGGTCACGCAGCAAGCATGGATGTTGATTGTATTGGATGTCATATC
>JAUVET010000180.1 GCA_030594665.1 Methanosarcinaceae archaeon | reverse complement strand
AACGCTGTAATTCCTTCCTACAACATAGGAGGAACGATCGAAGGTTTCCATGATCCGAAATTCAAGAAATGGCCAAAAGCCGTATTTTCTTCCCTGATCGCAACATTTATGTGTGCGCTTGTAGCCGTATTAACTATAGGAGGTCTTTAAATGTCAGCAGGAGGACCAGGAGGAGAAGCCCATGGAGGTATAGCCCCTGGAAAGATGATCGCTTTCGGTTTACTCGGAGGATTGATCGGAATTTATGCTGCACACTTCTTATCTACTTTAGTACACCCTGCATTTTCATTCATGGGTGCCCTTGGTGCGATTTGCGCCATAGTATGGGGTGCAGATGCAGTAAGACGTGTTTGTAGTTATGGACTTGGCACAGGTGTGCCGTCCATTGGTATGATCGCACTTGGAATGGGTGTCGTGGCATCTATGTTCGGCCTTGCAGTCGGAGGTATCGCAGGACCTATAGTAGCAGTAATAGCTGCAGCAATTATCGGACTGGTAATTGGTGCTCTTGCAAACAGGGTACTTGGAATGAACATCCCGATCATGGAAAAGACCATGGTAGAGATCGGTGTTGCAGGTGCACTGGCAATTGTCGGGCTCAGTACCACAATGGCAGGAACATTCATGTTTGATGAGGTACTCGAATTCGTTGTTGCACCGGGATATATCGCAGTGATATTCATCGCTGGTGGTATGGGAATCCTGCATCCGTTCAATGCATGTCTCGGACCTGATGAAGAACAGGACCGCACACTTGCAGTAGCATTCGAGAAAGGTGCAATTGCCATGCTGGTTGCAGGTATTGTGTCTATGGTTATAAGCACTACAGCAGCACTTCCAACGATCATGATCGGAATATATATTTGGTACATATCCTTTGCCAAGTATTATAAACTCACAAAAAGAGATGCATACAAGGTACTTGGAACAGGACTGCTGCCTACAGAGGAGGAGTTGCAATGAGTATGATACGTGTAGCACCGGAAGTACATCTGGTACTTGACCCGCTAACATCATTGCTTGCAGAGGAACGTGAAGATATCATATCATATTCAATGGATCCTGTGATGGCACAGATCGATGAACTTGATAAGGTCGCAGACGATCTTGTGAACTCACTGTCACCAAATGCACCATTGCTTGCTTCATTCCCCGGACGTGAGGATACTTCACATAAAGCAGGTTTCTATGGCAATGCATTCTATGGCATTATTATAGGCCTGGTATTTTCAGGACTGTTGACAGTTGCTATATATGTAGTCGGCCTGATGAGCGGGGTGATGTAAAATGGCAGATAAAAGAGAAGCAGTGGCTGGATGGCCAGCTATTAAAGGTGAGTATGATGTCGGTAATGTCGAGAACTGTGTTGCAGTTATAACACTCGGTTCACACCTTCCCGGAGGACCTCAAATAGATGCAGGTGCGGCAATCACCGGACCCTGTAAAACAGAGAACCTTGGTATAGAGAAGGTCATCGCCCACGTCATATCAAACCCGAACATAAGATTCCTTTTGGTAACAGGTTCTGAGGTTAAAGGACACATCACCGGACAGGCATTCTTCAGCCTGCATGAAAATGGTGTGAAAGATAACCGGATCGTTGGGGCAACAGGTGCAATTCCATATGTTGAGAACCTCAATGATGAAGCAGTCGAAAGGTTCCAGCAACAGGTCGAATGTGTTGAACTGATCGGTACTGAAGATATGGGAGAGATCACTGCCAAGATTAAGGAATGTGCTGCAAAGGACCCGGGTGCTTTCGATGCTGATCCAATTACCATTGAGGTAAAAGGAGATGAGGGTGAAGGCGAAGACGAAGCAGGCGGACTCAAGCCAATGGCAGCCGAGATCGCAACTATTCGCTCTAGGATCCGGAATATTGAACTCGATATGATCAATGCCGGTAATATGAACAAATTCCACTCCGGAGTACATGCCGGCAAGATAGAAGGTGCAATGATGGGTCTTGTGATCACATTGGCAATGCTTGGAATGTTGCTATTCGGGAGGTAATTGATATGGCAGAAGAACAAGAATTCGGACAGGGTGTCCCGATGGTCATTAGCCCCCAGATGGGACCAATTGATTCCGCTATTGAAAGCATCAGGTACAGGGCACAATTGATTGCACGAAACCAAAAGCTTGATTCAGGTGTAGCAACAACAGGTATATCAGGATTTTTAGCTGGCTTCATTTTTGCAGTGCTGATGGTAATTGTGATCCCATCGATTATTTGGCAGGTGATCTGAATGAGCGATGAGAGTAATGTAATACCAAGTGTGGTTGTAGACCAAAACGATTTCAATGACGTGATCAAAAAACTCAACTTGATCGATGAGAAGGTTGAGTTCGTAAACAGTGAGATCGCACAGCGGATCGGTAAGAAAGTTGGTAGAGATATAGGAATCTTATATGGAGCAGTTATTGGGATATTGATGTTTTTGTTATACATTTCAATATCATCAATTCCCTTCTAAGAGGTGTTAAAATGTTTAAATTTGACAAGAAACAGGAAGTATTCGAGGTTGGCGGAGTCAAGATTGGCGGACAGCCAGGCGAGTATCCTACAGTTTTAGTAAGTACAATGTTCTACAACAGGCACAAGATTGTGACTGACGAAGATAAAGGAGAATTTGATAAGGCTGCAGCAGAAAAGCTGTGGAACGATCAGGTAGTGATGGGTGATGCCACTGGTAACCCATACATCAACCAGATCGTTGGTGAAACACCTGAGGCTATCAAGAGATATATAGACTGGTTTATCGGGATCGATGACAAGACTCCGTTTTTGATCGATTCATCCGCAGGTGATGTTCGTTCAGCAGCAGCAGACTATGTAACAGAGATCGGTGTTGCCAAACGTGCAATCCACAACTCCATTAACTCAAGTGTCCATGAGGACGAGATCGAGGCTATCACGCGGAGTGGTATGGATGCTGCAATCGTCTTAGCATTTAATGCAACCGATCCGAGTGTGAAAGGAAAGCTTGAGATCCTTGAGGTTGGAGGTACAGGCCAGGATAAGGGAATGCTTGAGATCGCAAAAGAGTGCGGTATCACAAAGCCGCTTATTGATGTTGCCGCAACCCCACTTGGTGCTGGTGCTGGTGCAACGATGCGTGCTGTCACAACTGTAAAGGGCCATCTCGGTCTTCCGGTCGGGGCAGGATATCACAATCTGGCATCTGCATGGGACTGGATGAAGAAGTTCAAGAAAGACCACAAGGATGCTTACATGCCTGCTGATATAGGTACAAATCTTATAGCGCAGATCTTGGGCTCGAATTTCCAGCTCTTTGGTCCGATCGAGAACGCAACAACTGTGTTCCCTGCAACAGCAATGGTTGATATTATTCTGGCTGAGACAGCCAAGGAACTTGGTATCGCTCTTGCGGATGAAGAGAACCATCCAATAACCAAACTGGTTTGATCAAACCAGTTTTTCTTTTTTTTTGTTTATTTTTCAAAATTCAAATAGTGGCGGCACTACATACACCATCAAAATGAAGATGATTGACTCGCTTTGTCATCTCTCTCTTTTTTTATCGCAGAATACAAGGCTTCCTTACTCAACGATCTTGGATAGTAATACCTGCCTGCGCATGAACCGGATACATCCATAGCAAGGTCTGAACCACTCTCGCTAATGTCCACAACCAATACATTTACTTTATTAGCAACTATTCGACTGCACACCTGAATAATCTCGCGCCTGATGCTCCTACCAAGATTAAGCGGAACATTGGCAGTTCCGTCTGTAACAATTACCATGATCGGTACGGCAGATGGTTCTTTTTTGATCTCCCTCACAAGAGTATCAAGCCCGACCAACATCCCTGAAGCCATTGGTGTTGTGCCACCAAAAGGTACATTTTCAAGATAATGTTTTGCAGCCTCGACCGAAGAGGTGAACGGAAGCACAAGTTCTGCAGACCTTCCACTGTACGTAACCAAAGAAACACGGTCTCTCCTCTGGTATGCGTCCTTTAGCAGTGCCAGTACCACACCTGTGGTTATCTGTATCTTATCCTGCTCATCCATCGAACCTGATGTATCAAAAACAACATTAATGAGCGTGGATATCCTCCGGCGTCTGATCTTTTCCCGCAGGTCGCTTTTTTTTATGGCAATGCGCCCATCCTTTGCATGTAAAGCAGCCGCCCTGACTGTCGGCGCAATCGCAATATC
>JAUVET010000154.1 GCA_030594665.1 Methanosarcinaceae archaeon | reverse complement strand
TGTAATGCCGAGGTATGCACCTGCCAGCGCAAGTGCAAGAAAATAACACGCTCCCAGTTTATATTTATACTCATATTTATGCATCTTCATGTCGGTGATTAATCGATATTAGGTATTGAAATAACATATCCTACAAATGTTAGGTTTGTGATGGAAAACCGAAAATGATTATGATTCCCTCAACCGTATCACAGGGTATCGCCCACTACTTCGACCAGCGTCACCTCAAAGACCAGCGTCTCTCCGGCAAGTATGTGGTTGTGATCCAGTATGATCTCGCTCTCTGTGAAATGTATCTTTATCCGCTTGCCAAGGATATCTGTGAACCCGATATCCGGAATTGGGTTGTGGGTGATGGTTATGGTATCATCTGTGATGCCGGTCACGGTGCTGTTCCAGTAATATTTGTTGAATTGTATTGTATCTCCTTCTGCTACGTCCGGGACTACCGTAACGTTCTGCGTGTCAACCTCAAGCACGGTCAGGTTCCAGTTACCTGATCTGCTCCTGAACGTGTCACCCACATCCGGGTCATAGATGACCTCAACCTCTGTGTCGTTCATGCCTGTTATGGTGACGTTGTAGCCCGCGCTCGGTACATAAATGCTCTCACCTACCGTGTGGTTTTTGCCAAACCAGCCCTCAAAATCCGTGATACCTGTAGTCATCCTCTTAGGGGTGGTTTTTTTGCGCTGAATTGTTTCCGTGAGCGAAAGACGTTCGATCAGACTTTCGTTCACAGTTCCGTATGCTTTGTCAGGTGGTATCGTCAGGATTTTGGTCTCGTTCTCCCTCATCCCGATGATGCCTTCATCGACTCCTTTGATCATCATGCCGGTTCCGGCTGTGAATGTGATCGGTACGTACCGCCTATCGTATCTGTAGATGTCGTTCTCTTTTGCCACATCCCTGTATGATGTATCATGCACTGTCCCGTCTGACAGCGTTACGGTGTAATTGACAGAGACGGTGTCGCCATCTTTGACGGAGTTTTCGACAGCGTAATGGATGTGCGGTATTTGGGGTCATCATTGAGTTCGTGTTCGCACCAAGAGGAGACTTTTTATTTTCTTCTGGATAAATGGGTCATGGCAAAAAAGATTAACCGCAGAGGACACTTACCTCCTACGGAGTTGAGTGCCTGCTACGCCCGCAAGGCGTGCAGGGCGCGGAGGATCGCAGAGGGTTGTTATTATTCTCTGCGTCCCTCTGCGGTTTTCCGAATCATCCCATGAAACATACATGAAATTCTTCGAATGACATGCTCAACAAATGAAAGTACTCTATGCATCATCTTTAAACCGCGGGATATTAAGATCAAGGGTATTTTCATGCTAAATAATAAAAACTCTCGCCAAGAGAAGAGTAAAGTATATAAACATTGGATATATTAATTATATTCATGGTAACAGAATATGTTACTTTGGATGAAAAAAGAAAAGGACTGTCGAAAAAGGAAAGTTATCTTTTGTCTTATCTGGCAGAAAACAGGACAAACATATTTGCATTAAAGGACGTAGTAGAAGTTCTGGATTGCAGCTATGAAAATGCAAAAGTTATCGTTGACAGGCTTGCAAAGAAAAAATGGATCGAGAGGATAATAAAGGGAAAATATTTAATAGTGCCTTTAAGTGCAGGGGTTAGAGGAGAATATACCGAGCATGAATTTATTATTGCTTCGCTGTTTGAGCCCTGTTATGTTGCCTACTGGACTGCCCTGAACTATTACGGATTTACCGAGCAGGTGCCAAACAAAACATTTGTTGCCACAAGAAAAAGAATACAGGACAGGGAGATACTTGGAACGAGCTTCAAATTCGTTAATATCTCAGAAAAAAAATTCTTTGGTTTTACTGATGTTTTAATCTCAAGTACCAGGGTTAAGATATCAGACAAAGAAAAAACAATAGTTGATTGCCTTGATAAGCCAAAATACTGCGGCGGTATAGGAGAGATCGCGAAGGCCATCTTTTTTGCGAAAGAGGAAATTGATCTTGGAAAATTAACTGACTATGCCATAAAAACAGGCAATAATGCTGTAATAAAAAGATTAGGATTTATTATTGATTTTCTTGGTTTGGACTCAACAGATATGAAGAACAAAATTTCAGAAAGTTATTCAATTTTAGATCCGACAAAAGGAAAAACAGGAAGGTACAATTCAAAATGGAAGCTACTGATAAACGTAAGTGAAAGAGAATTAAAGTGGTGAAATGTTAACAGAAGAAGCGATAAGACGAATTGCAAGAAGAAAAAAATTGAGTGTGGGACTAACAGATAAAGAGTATGTTATTGAGTGGTTGTTAAAGGGGATATATGAGTCAAAGATCAAAGATGATTTGATATTCAAAGGCGGAACTGCGATACAAAAAGTATATTTTCCAAAGACATGGAGATTTTCCCATGATCTGGATTTTACTGCTTTATACCCGGATATTGACATAAAGGCTCAATTTAAAGAGATTTTCAATGATATTGAAGAAAGCTCCTCGATAAAACTTGAGTTCAAATCTTTTCATGAGACATCAGGCAGTATAATTGCAAATGTTCAGTTCTTGGGTCCACTAAATACCAGAAATAGAATAAGACTTGACATAAGTCTTGATGAGAAACTCGTCACAGAACCTGTTTTAAAGAAGATGGACTCGCAATACCCTGATATTGGCAAATACGAGGTTGGAGTATACTCAATTGAAGAAATTTTAGTTGAGAAAATAAGGAGTATATTACAGAGAGGTAAGAGCAGGGATTATTATGATGTATGGATGCTACTGAAAGTGGAAAAATTTGATCTGGAAGATATCAGAAGGTTATTAGTAGTAAAATGTGAATCCAAAGGAATTGAATTCAAAACTGAGTTAATCTTCAATGAAAATAAGTTGAATGAGGCAAAAGGATTCTGGGAAGTTGGATTGAAGGATCTGGTTAAAGAATTACCGGATTTTGATCCTGTCATTGATGAATTGAGGCATGGATTAAGAGATTTATGAATTATGGCCGTGTGTATTACACTTACTAAACTATCATTAAGCGGTAGCAGCGATGAGTGCGGGATGCACAACATGCAGCTGCACTCTCGATGAAACAGAGATGGAAACACAACACCTATCAGAACCCAAACACATTATACGGAACTAACAATGAATACAATCGAATTGATCCGCCAGGGCGAATCTGAAAACTTGGAATTTAAACAGTCACTTTCATTAAGAGATGAGATTGGTAAAGCCATCTCTGCGTTTTCCAATACGAATGGCGGAGTGGTCATGGTCGGTGTGACCGATAGGGGAGATGTAATTGGAGTTGGTATTGGGGCAAACACGATTGAAAATGAAGCGGGTTATATCAAGAGGAATACTGACCCACCGATATTTCCTTTTATCAAGGTTCTTGAAGTTGATGGCAAAAACATCGTTGCAATTGAAGTGGAAGAATCCAGTGATAAGCCTGTTTTCTTTAAAAAATATGCGCACAAACGAGTGGGGAAATCCAGCCAGCGTATGTCATCATCAGAGATGCGAAAGCTTGCACATGAGGATAAAACAAAACTGCTATGGGACGAGAGGATATGCGAAGATGCAGGTCTTGAAGATATCGATGAAGAAAAGGTACGATGGTTCCTGATAGAATCGAAAAAACAAAGACGATTAGATATCAGTAAGGATGCGCCTATAAAAGAGTCGCTGATGAGGCTTAAATTAATGCAAAATGGAATGTTAACAAATGCTTCTATCCTGCTATTTGGTAAATACCCACAACAATTTTTCATCCGATCTGAGGTTAAGTGCATCCGTTTTAAAGGAACCAGGGTTACCGCACCGATGATCGATATGAAGGTGATAGAAGGAAATCTGATCGATCAGGTAAGAGAGGCAGAGAAATTCATCTTCAATCATATTTCGCTGGCATCATGGATAGAAGATCGAAATATCCAAAGACAGGAAATGTGGGAGTATCCACCAAATGCAATAAGAGAGGCACTTGTAAATGCAATTGCACATCGGGATTACGCTTCAACTTCCAAAGTTCAAGTTAGAATATTTGATGATCGAATGGAGTTCTGGAACCCGGGTAGGCTGCCTGTTGAATGGAGTATTGAAAAGTTGAAAGTGGAACATGAGTCCATGCCATTCAATCCATTGATTGCAAAATGTTTTTTCTGGGTCAAATATGCTGAAGATGTGGGAACCGGGACTAATAAGATCATTGAGTGGTGTGTTGATCAGGGTTTACCTGAACCTGAGTTTGAATTTACAGGAACCAGTATGGTAGTGACGTTTCGGAAGTCCAGACTGACGTCTGAGTTCCTGGAACAACTTGGTTTAAGCGATAGACAAAAGAATGTTATTCAATATCTAAAAGAACATGATAAAATCGATAGAAAAACTTACTCTGAGGTTTATAGCATTGGGAAAACTACTGCATATGAAGAACTTACAGATATGATTGATAAAGGACTTATCGAAATGATCGGTAAAGGAAGAAGTGTTTATTATAAACTGCGAACGTAACGAACGATTAACGGACGATTAACGAACGATTACAAGATTTGCTGTAAAGCAGGAGCGAAAAACATCTTATTGTGAAACGGTGGAAAATGTTTCTAAAAACTAAAAAATGTCCCTAAAAACCCGCACTCACAAAAATCTTACAATACAATAAACGTATTTGTTTAGGTGGTTTTATGAGTTCCGGATAAAAACGGTGCCATCATCCGCGCGTAGCTCGGAACATTCCCACACCACTGACACAAACGATATTGACTTTTTCGCGGCATTTCAACTGAGAAAATCCTCGCTATGCTCG
>JAUVET010000252.1 GCA_030594665.1 Methanosarcinaceae archaeon | reverse complement strand
TTGTTTACCGATTGCGGCTATTGCAAGTCTGCCTATACCCTTTTCACCAAGAATTGATCTCAAGGGTTTATTCGGGTCACGATAAGGTGGAAGTATTCCATTTGTTCCCAGTTTGCTTTCCGTACCTATTGTGAGCCATCTTTGTTCGAATTCATCCTTGGTCATTCCGATGCCATCGTCTCTTATGAGTAGCGATGCGTCCGACCGGAAGTAATCCACTTCCGCATAATCCGCATAAGCATCATGCGCATTTTTCAAAATCTCGTGTAATGCAGTCGGAATACCTGCTATCTGCTGGCGACCAAGCATGTCAACGGCTCTTGCTCTGACCCGAATTTTAGCCATCTATTCACTCCATTTTTGTTCCATTAAAGATTCGCCCATCGTATGTCCGATAGTCCGAACAAACTCCACAGGTACTGCATTACCTATCTGCCGTGCAATCTCTTGCGGACAACCCTCGAATATATAATTATCGGGAAATGTCTGAAGTCTCGCGGCCTCCCTAAGAGTAATTGCTCTATCATCGCGCGGATGTAGGAATCTCCCGCGTGTCACATCCGTGCATCCCGTAGTCAAAGTAGGGGCGACAGCATTCCACGTCATTCGACTATATACATCCGGATGTCCTTTATGTCCTTTATGACAATCCAAAACCAGATTCGGAGGCAGGTCAAATCGCGATCCCCCATCTTTTTTGATATGTGCAAACCGCCTTAGGGCTATAGGTTTGTGTTTTCGTGCAAAATGGAGTGGATCATTATCACTTCTTTCTCCGGATGACAGAGGCAGTAGATCACCGATTGCATCTTCTACTTTAATGCGTTTGCCTTCTGGCGAGGTCGGATTGGGTAATGTGGGTAGTGCCTTTTTTTCACGTGAAACTACCATTATGAATCTCTTCCTACGTTGTGGTACTCCGTAATCTGCAGCATCAACGCTGAGGGGGCCGAGCCAATGATTATAACCAAGTTTTTTCAAATCAATTTTAAGTTTCTGAGTAATACTGGAATGTTTTGATGCAATAATTCCTTTAACATTTTCAAAAAAAATCAATTTTGGTTTTAAGATTTTTGCGAAACGACCTGCCTGAAGTATTAGATTCACTCTTTCATCCGTGTTTTTTGTGTTATTCTGACTACTGAACGGTTGGCAGGGAGCACATACCACCATAAGGTCTATGCTCTGATTGCCAATAACTTGAAGAATTTTTGAGACATCCAATTGAGTGATGTCTTCTTCAAAGAAATTTACATCTGGATGATTGACACGGTATGATTCAGAAGCATGCGGATTGTTATCAACTGCGGCAATAACTTCAAAAATACCTTTAAGCCCTTGCGTAACTGCTCCACAACCGCAGAATAAATCTATTGCTGTGAAATTTGGCATAGATTGGTGTTGGGCATCTGTCATAATTATCACTGATTCTTTTTCGCCTTCATCTACTCTTCCATCATGATTTAGAACTGCCTGGATATTATCCAGCCTTTTTTCCTGCAAAACTTCCTGTATTTATCGTATAAATCTTCATCGACGTTTAATGTTATACATTTTTCGAAGGGATATCTATTATGTACAATCCCACATATTATTAACTGTATTTATTTGTTTCTCACGGAGCTCCTCCCTTTGCTGTTATTGAAAATTTGGGTCGAAACAAAGTGGAGCCGTTTAAACCACGTTATAAGCTGTTGTGAAGCAATTGCTTTCCTTTTCTCTTGTTCATGTTTAAGCGAAGCCAAGCCCCAATGAAAGATGTTCAGGTAAGGATAATTCGAAATTTTGTTTAACGTTGTATATCCGAACTTACTTCGCATATCCCGCATATTTGGTGTTATATCCGAACATGGTCCATCTACATCCATCTGGACGAACTTCAATCATCACCTACACTCTTCATAATTCTCCTGTATTAAGTTATCCAACCCACCCCACAAAAACACATCAGCCACACAACCAACCCGACCTCCGCGTAAGTCGTGATAGATTCATGAAGTCACCATACCTCGATTTAAGTCACAAAGCCTGCAATAGACCCGTGCATTGCGATTTCCCATCTTGTACGTCAATCTGAGTATCATCAATTTAGTAACAATACTCAAATCCCCTGCCTGCGATTCAACGCATACATCCGACCCCTCTTCATCCTTGCGAGATTTAGTACCCGTTCCATCTCATTTTCCTCTAAAGTTTTGGATTTGATATATCCGCTATCCACGGCTTCGTTAAATATCTCATAACCAATACCGGAACGGGCGAGTACCGTTGTCCAGCCCTGCGGCGAACCTACACCTCCAAATATGCAATCGTATTTACTGAATTAATGGACAGGATGAACAGAGATCGACAGGATATAAGTGAGCAACTAATCACAATTATGAATTATCCCCAAGCATCCACTTCCACAATGGTACAAACCTTACACCGCCCTCCGACTTTTCCGTGTCTTTTGTAAGCAGGATCAGGTCTTTGACCTTTGTTCCAAACTCCTCTGCAAATTCAAATAACGCCTTCGTCTCCCGCTCAGCCAAATCATCGGTATATGAAACATTCACTGCTGTAAGCATGTTCTCATCATCACTGAAAACAAAATCCACCTCACCGGCATTCTTCCAGTAATACGGCTCTTTGCCCCTTCTTTTAAGTTCCAGAAATACCAGGTTTTCAGCCAGGCGACCTTCATCTTTTGAAAACCTGAACGATACCGCATTACGTAGTCCGTTATCCGCACAATATACCTTGCGGGGATTGACCTGCTGCTTCTTTAGCGAATAACTGAAAAAAGGAACAAGATATATCACATTGATATCCTCAAGATATGAAAGATATTCAATGATCGTCTCCTTGCCAACTGCAAGATCCTTCTTCACAGCCCTGTAATATGCGTTCAAACTGAATGGTGAACTGATATTTGTGATCAAAAATTTCAGGAGATTTTTAAGAAGAATAGTATTCCTTATTGAAAATCGCTCTACAATATCCCTGTAAACGATCATCTCGAAATAATTTCTGAGTATCTCCTTTTGCATTACCTTTGATTCGAGCACTACCTCAGGATAACCACCTGTGTAGAGATATTCATTGAACAGGTTCTTGACGAGATGTCTTTTATCAGTATACTCGAAATCCCTGTCAAGTACTACCTGTTTCAATCTCAAAAA
>JAUVET010000285.1 GCA_030594665.1 Methanosarcinaceae archaeon | reverse complement strand
TCTGCACCACCATATGTTTTAAGATCTGAAAAAGTGAAGATTGTATGGAGGGATTCACGATTTGTTTCAATTGAATAGTCTTCAGGAAAATTGATTTTTTTGGCTTTGAACCAATTGTCTGTTTCTGAACAATACATTGAGAGGACTTTTTGTTTTACGGCTCGATAATAAGTGGATTTCGCTAATGGTTTTTGATTTTCGGATTTTCTTTGGTCCTGAATATCTTCATAAATTCCTTTTTTAACCTGAATTGGATTTGATGTGAGTTTCTGTTCAATTTTGAAGAACTCAAAGAGAGTTATTGAGGGTTTTTTCTGACCAAGATATATGAATTGTTTAAAATCATCAAAGGTGTTTATCCAATTATTGAGTCGACGTCTCACTCCATAAAGTGTAACTTCTAAAATATTGGCAATTTCTATTATATCATCACCGGTATATCCACCACTTTAATCCAGTATATCAAAAGATTCAGTAGGCTTCATCTTTTCAACTATTGGGGGTATATTCAAGTACAGCGAAAGTTCGTTTTTAGATCGGGTTTTTTCCACAACTGTGAAACCATTTTTTTCATAAAATCCTATTGCTTCTTGTTTAGCGTCCACTGTCATGTACCTACATCCAACATATTTTGATACGTTCAAAGTCCGTATCACCGCTAACATTTTAAGATACACAATCATTTACTATAATGTAGGTACCATGAGCATTCATCCCCTCAAGGTAATGCGAGTTGGTGCCTGCACATTCCACATTTTCAAGTATCATACAAACACCACACCATGACAACAGGCCAACATTAACACCGATTACTTTTAAAAACGCCTGTGCGCGCCTTATTTGAACCCCATATACGCAATCGGAACAGGCACCACCGCCGAATCAATACTTATTAATTTCTTCTGAAACAATTTCCATGATGTTTTTGTCAAATTGGCATAGTTTCAACTACCATTCCATCCTTGAACGGATATCTTTCAATTATTGACAATGTGCTGCCTGCTCTTTTAAGATCTTGTGCAATATCCTCAAGTATCCACCATGCGATCTCGATCTGCTCGCTCTTGACCTCAAACATATCATCCGGCACTTCCATTTCATGCAGTATCCCAACCACAGCATCAAGTTCTCCACTTTCGATCACACCAACCACAATGGTCCCTTCATCAGTTATACCATCAAATGCGCGCGCGGTCTTGTTTGCTATGCGCAGAAACCGTTTCTTAAGCTGTACCGCATCCTTGTATCGGGATGAACAAAAGTGTACTTTTGAGGAGTGTGCATCCAATTTTTCCGCATATTCACGCGAGTTGGCTACTGCATTGGACATGTCATTCACAAGTTCAAACCCACGCATTCGCATCGCATCCGCGTTGGTGTCCGAGAATTCGAGCTCGTTTAAGTTCAGGAATCCTCCTACCCTGTCAAGAAGTGACAAAACCCCTTCCGCTCCTTCGATTGACGGGATCTCGATCCCTGCCGACATCCCAAGTTCGATCGCGGTTTTGATGGAATCTGAAAATGACGTGTGTTCGAGTGAATCCCACATCTCTTGTGGCGGGTGAAATCGAATCTCATCCAGCCCCGCATCTGCGAGCGCGACAAGTGTTCCCTTGTCCGGCGCAATCGATGTATATAAGTGAATGTGGTGTTCCGCCCCAAATTCAGATTTTAGCAGACGTATATAATGCAATACGCGCCCGGGTTCAAGAAGCGGCTCACCTCCGGTGATACCGGTGCCCAGCGCGTCCATCTGGTGTGCTTCGGATATTACATCCTCGTCTGAGGTCACAAGTCGCTCGTTTGCATAGATCACATCTTTTTTCCGGTCTTCTGAGATCGGACAGTAAAAACAGTCACGCCCGCAAATTCCGGTTACAAATAGTACCATTTTTGCACCAAGTTTGCAAAGTTTGCATCCTTCGGATAGAAAATTATGAAACGAACCCGCATCATTTTGTATGATCTTTTGCATGTGTCCTGTTATACGCCTATTTGTACATAAGCGTTGTTTGGTTTGCGGTTGTGCAGTGGTGGTGCATAACCATTATATATCTATACCCGCATAACAACTGTACATGGCAGAACAAGACGGATATATCGTAGTGCTGGGCTGCAAAAAATGTGGGAAATGCGATAATGTCTGCCCGACAGGCGCGCTGCAGAAGGATAATGGCATGGTCAAGATCGACTATGACAGGTGTACGTTGTGTATGAAATGTGTTGATGTGTGTCCGAATAAGGCACTTGTCTATATGGAGTAAAGCGATGGCAAAGACTCAAGTTGAAAAGCTTATGATTTTTCTAATTTAGAGATTTCTGAAATGGGACTTATTTTGCAACATTATATCATGTGTTTTTAATTATATATCCAAGTTACAACTTTTTCTTCGGTTAAATTCGAAGCTCGCGTCGTTGGTTATACTGTATATGGGCACTATCTCAAAATCCAGTGATTTAAATGATTATATTAGACGCAGATACACTCACCTCCTACGGAGTTGAGTGCCTGCTACACCTAAGAGTGTGCAGGTAACGCTGATTCACGCAGATGCAACCTTAAATCTGCGTAAATCAGCGTTAATATGCTGTCTTAAAAATAACTAGAAAATGGAACAGTGCCGATTTGTGGTGCAAAGTGTTTGATGTTTGATAAACATCAAATCGGTGTTAATCCGTGAAATCCGTGTCTGAAAAATAACTGGATCATGATGCAGTGTCATGCGTATA
>JAUVET010000279.1 GCA_030594665.1 Methanosarcinaceae archaeon | reverse complement strand
CACCTCTATTGGAAGATTTATTGGAAAGCCATCAGGCAGGTTTGATTTTGGTCCATGTGCTGCAATTATGAAACACACGATCCTGACATCTTCATCAAGTTTCCCACCAAGCATCTGTGTCTTGACCATACGGTCAAGAAGTACAAGTGAATCAAGCAGGTCAGGATAACCTTTGTTCTCCACTTCTATGCGTGATATCGAGAATAAAGGAATTATCTTGCCACGAGGTATCTGTTCACCATCATGGTATTTATGCAGGTTTTCAGACAGGAACTCCTGTATCTTCACACGAAACTTTCTTTTTTTGTCCCAATTGGTCTCGCCAGCGTCAAGGGATACGCCGTTTCGGACCAAAATCGAGTCAATGCCATAGAACAGTTTACCTTCCTTACTTGTCGAATCACCAACAGCCGTGACTACATCGGCATAACTTGAAAATGATTCCAATTTCGCAAATGCAAGGGGAACACCATCTACCCATGAACTGTCATTGTTGCGTATCTTTTGTATGGAACGATGACCTGCCGACCTTCCCGGCAATGTGGCATGGAATGTGGCAACCGACTTGACAGGTATACCTAATTTATCAAGACGGGCAATCGCATAGAACACCCCGAATTCGTGGCAGTGCAGGGATACCTGCATGCTTGGCATAAGCGATCTTGCAAAATCCGTGACTGCCATGTCATGGTATTCTCTGGCTTTCTCCTCATTTATTGTAACAAGTGCACGTATTAACTCTGATATTGCATAGGACAGGTTTAGATAATGAGAATACTCTGCACTGTTCCCCATGTTTTCATACGTTAGCGAATCAAGACCGATCAAGTCATAGGCTTCGGATTTGATTTTGTTTGTAAGTGACATGCCGGTGTCTTTATAGTCAGTAGTGATCTTTCCAAAATTGTCAGTCTTAAACAACAGGTAACCAATTTTGACCCTGCCGACTTTCCTGACCCCTGTCATGATTTCGATACCCTCGATCTTGACAGCATCTATCGCCGCCATCAATTCCCCGTCAAGATCGAACTCTTCGAACTCACTCATATCAGTGATACGATTCAGTCCTTTATTCCAGTCTGCCCCGCTATGCCCATAATATGGTCCTGCAACAAGAATTATTGGATTGTCATCTTCCTTTATTACCCCTGAATCAAAAAGGGATGCAAGAGTCATCGCTTCAGCATCAATGACATTCCAGATACCCCCCATTTTATTGGATTTCGGACCAGCCTCTTCACCTGCAAGAATGATCCACTTACGTTCTATCATCTAATCAACATCCATTAAACATCCATTGAAGACCCATTGAAGACCCATTTATGTATTGATGTATTGATGTAAGTTGGTATTGTCTACTTAAGTTGTATAGACCACTTTTTACCGATCCTGGAAATGTCAAGTTTATCCTCTCTTGCAAGCCATCCAATTGACATTGCAGAAATCTGCGCATCAAACCCATTTTCAATGAGATGATTCTTTAATTGGGTCAAATTACACTCTCCATTTTCCAGTTCATGATATATGAAACCTGCAGCTTCCCCGATTTGAATGTTCAAATCTGACATAGACTCATTCATAATACTTACGCCCTATTGTTTAGATACTGATTCAATTAATGCTGATTCAATTAGCAATGCTTTTGTAGGTTTTAACGGTATCCTGTGCAACGACATCCCAATTATATTTCGTATTTACAAGTTTTTTACCATTTACGCCCATCTGCTGTGTTGAGGAATCCAGCCCACCCATCGCATAGTTAATGCCCCATGCTATCGATTCCGAACTCTTGTAACCAACTATGCCATTTGAGAAATTATCAACAAGATGCACAGCATCGGTCGCAATGACCGGCTTGCTTGCATCCCATGCTTCAAGTACAACGATCCCAAACGGTTCATTGCGACTTGGCACACTAACTATGTTACAGGCATTTGCCCAATCCATGACCACATCAGTTGATGCATATCCAAGGAAATGACATGAATTTTGTACACCGAGTTCCCATGTAAGATGTTCGCAGTATGGTTTCATCTCACCCTCGCCAATGAAAACAAAATGTGTACCCCAATTCTCACGCAACACTTGCGGAGTGGCACGGACCAGCATATCCACACCCTTTTGATAACTCATGCGACCTACGAACAATACAACCGGTGCAAACGGATGGATACCGAACCGTTCTTTGATCTCACCCGGGTTGACCTCCTTTTCGATCTTTCCGGGAAATATGCCGTTTGGTATTACCGATATTTTATAATCCGGGATATGGTATTGCTGCTGGACCTCCTGTTTGAAATGGTCTGTGGTTATGATCACTTCAGATGCTTCATATCCTCCAAGCCATTCCCGGTGTGATATCTCACGGGCTTCATACCAACCGCCAAGTTGGTTGCCATTACGCCCCCATTCTGTACTGTGGTACGTAAGTACATACGGCTGACCATATTGCTCTTTTATGCGATTTAGTGCAGTAATCGGATGCCAGTCATGACCATGTAATATATCAAAATCCCCAAACTCTTTTTTCACTTCTCCAAATCTATAGACCATCGAGTCACACATTTTGTCCATCTGATGCACAATGTTACCGGATTGGTCGTGTTCACATCGCTGGTAGTGGACGCCGTTGATCTCATCATAATCCCGGTACCAGCCCTTTCTTGTAAAAACATGTACCTCATGTCCTTTGTCTGCAAGCGTCTCGGCAATTTCTGTTACATGCGGGGAAATGCCTCCTACTTTTACAGAATGCAAACTCTCCCAAGAAAACATTCCTATACGTAATGATTCCATTATTTACCCTACTCCCTTTTAATTAGTTA
>JAUVET010000260.1 GCA_030594665.1 Methanosarcinaceae archaeon | reverse complement strand
AATCATCACCAACATAGATGGACTGGCCTTCATCACCACGGACAGAAGCGCCTGGGGAAATCATTACATTGGTCCCGATATGGACATTACCGATCACTGAAGCCAGTGGATGGACATAGGCAGTGGGATCAATGTCAGGATCTTCCACATCGCTATTAAAGGATGTCAGCACATTGGCACCGATATGAGATGCAGGCTCATGCTCATTATACCCTTCTGCCAACTGCTCATTAACATGTACTACAGCCGCGTTGGTATTCTTGTATGCATAATCATCTGTGACCTCGGGCAGTGCATCGGCCTCTGCCTGGGTTGTAATAACAGAGCCTGCGGACACGTACCTGCCGTCAGGAATAGTTACTCCAATGACTGCACATACCGGTTCAAGCACGCAGTTGTTACCAACAGTTGCTTTGAACACAAAGGACTGCATACCGATGAAAGTATCATCGCCAACTTTCGATGGACCATGGATATGGGACTGGTGTGCCAGCGAGACGCGGTCTCCGACATAGACTGCATATTTCTTACCGTCAACTTCC
This sequence comes from Methanosarcinaceae archaeon, assembly GCA_030594665.1. The sequence goes on along the minus strand of JAUVET010000260.1, from coordinate 2,492 downwards.
ACCAGGTTGTGTTCCACAGCCGTGCCGTGTTCTTCGGTCTCAAGTGCATGAAGCACTACGCTGTCCTGGATATTGGAGTCATCACCAACATAGATGGACTGGCCTTCATCACCACGGACAGAAGCGCCCGGGGAAATCATTACATTGGTCCCGATATGGACATTGCCTATCACTGATGCCAGTGGATGGACATAAGCAGTGGGATCAATGTCAGGACTTTCCACTTCGCCATTAAAGGATGTCATCACATTTGATCCGATGTTTGTTTCAATATTCGATACAATGGTATGTTCTGTTTCATCAACGCCGTGTGTTGATCCTTCTATACTTTCAGTTGGATCATCAACTGTACTTGTACAACCAGCGGTAAACAATGACACCATTACTATTAACACAGTTATCATTATATATTGTTTTATAGTATTGCCTCCTCCTCGGATTCACACTGTTAATTGATGTAAATATTACGGTTTTTGGGCGTAGCATGTACTCGATTATATCGGAGGTGGTATATCAGCGTAAATCGGCGTCTAATGCAGTTGTTGAAATCACTGGATTTACTAAATTCCCAGATGATATGATAGAGGTCAAATAGGAGTATTTGGAATTGCGCCAGTGCGCTGGCTATACAAATACCACGATTTTTTGATAAAGAAAAAAATTAAAATAGAACTTTGCGACACTCTCGATCTACAACTATAACTTATCGAACAATTTGCCTTCTCCCCTATATTCCAGAGTTGACGTATGTTTTAGATACTCGGTAAGCATCATTGGAAATGTATTTGCCGGCACATACCTGACTCCCATCTGTTCAGCCCACTTCTGGATCCCATAATCATTTGCAACAACAGCCGCATCAAGTTCCTTTGCAAGCAACAGTACATCAATATCAGGGGCACTGTCGAGAATTCCATAACGAAGGGCATTGCGGTATTTATTCCGAAACTTTCCTACGATCTTGCCGATAACCTCACGCTTGATATCCTCTTCAATTTCTTGTTTATTCTTTGCTTCAGATGTCAGGAAAAGACATTCGGTAGCTGCTTCCAATATGGCATCTTCTGCCACGTTCATTCCTTTGTTGATACGCTCACGCATGTGGGATACGTATTCATGGAACATTCGCGATGAGATCATGACATTGTATCGATCAGGTGTTTTTTTTACAAGCCATGTATCGATCTTTGCGAGCACATCACTGTCACAACCATTGTTTTTGGCAAAATCATGCAGTTCATCGTACACAGACGGGAAAGGTACGTAGCAACTAATACCAAGTTGCAGGCGAGCGTCTGCTATCAATTCAAGTACTCCGCGCATTCCATCACATAATGTAGAAGCCTTTATCGATTCCCGTACTTGTGTGTCGGTCAGTGCAGTAGTATCAATTACAAATCTTTGTCGCAACATGGTTTTGCTCGCTGTTTCACATGTAAAGAATGGATAATTTGTATAATTAAGTAAACGATCACAAATTTATCTGCACAGTATAGTTTATCTTTTTATGTTAAAGTAGTTATGGGATGTTTGGCTGGTTGAGATTTCACTGAATTGATGTCTCGTATTTGTATAGCTGGTTTTGATAAAATGTTGATGCACAGCCAAAATTACTAAACCCCGCACAGCAACAGCGCCGCAGGCGGCATGTTCCACTGCTACTACCCGTAACTCATTAAATCACCTGCGTCATAACACAAGTGTCAACGTTGCACTTGCTAAATAAATACACAAATACTATAAAACATATCGATTGGCAGTAAAAATTCAGTAATGTTATCAAGTTTGTCGCATATCTAGCACCATCTTACCATTACACAGGTGATATTTTGAAGAGGGTTCTCGCAACAGGAACATTTGACCTACTACATCCGGGACATGTATTGTACTTGACCGAAGCGCGTTCACTCGGAGATGAATTATATGTGATCGTAGCCCGGGATTCGATGATAAAACACAAGCCAAAACCAATAATTTCGGAAGAGCAGCGTCTTACTATGGTAAATGCACTTAAGATCGTTGACAGGGCAGTTCTCGGAAGCGAGACCGACATGTTCGAGCCGTTAAAAGATATCAGACCTGATATTGTTGCGATCGGGTATGACCAGACCTATGACACACGGGAACTTGAAGCAAATCTGGGGGAACACGGATTTGATGCAAAAGTTGTGCGTATTGATAAATCTAAAACTTGTGAACTGTGCAGTAGTGGCAGGATCATAAAAAAGGTTATTGAGCGATATTCATAACAGGTGGTCTGTTAATAGTATCACTTTATTATACTTGCACGCGGCTCATCAGAACGCGCGCGCGTGAAACGAAAAATGCAGGACGCGCGTCGGTTTTGGAATGCGCTGGCAGCATGCGAAATACAGATAATTCCAGACAGGATTAACAGGATGGACTGGATACAGGATTTGAATGATGTTTTGCTCCCTTCCACGTACCCACTCAATATTGGGGAGTCCTTAAATTTCACTACACCAGCGCGT
>JAUVET010000177.1 GCA_030594665.1 Methanosarcinaceae archaeon | reverse complement strand
ACCGAAGGTCATAGCAATATACGGCAAAGGCGGTATTGGTAAATCAAGCACGGCATCCAACGTTGCTGCTGCATGTGCGGATGAGGGTTACAAGGTCATGATCATCGGATGTGACCCGAAGAGCGATTCATCCATCACACTGCTTGGCGGCAAAAGAATTCCAACAATTCTTGACCTCATACGAAGCGGTGTTGATATCACAGAGGATGATGTGGTGTTTGAGGGTTACAATGGCGTCAAATGTGTAGAAGTCGGCGGACCTGAGCCGGGAATAGGCTGCGCAGGACGCGGGATCATTGTAGCGATCCAGAAACTCAAGAAGATATCAACGGCACAGGATGAGTGTGACCTTGTGATCTATGATGTGCCAGGCGATATCGTATGCGGAGGATTTGTGGCACCTATAAGGAAAGGTCTGGTCAGTGAGGCGTATGTGCTTACATCCGGTGAATATATGCCACTGTATGCGGCAAACAATATATGCCGCGGCCTGTCCAAGATCAACACCCCGCTTAGCGGTGTAATATGCAATGCCCGCAATGTCAGCCGAGAAGAAGAGATCGTCAGCAAATTTGCCGAGGAGATCGGAAGCGAACTTATCGCATTCATTCCAAAGGAACAGATCGTTCAGGATTGTGAACGTGACGGTTTTTCAGTGTTGGAAAAAGCACCTGATTCCGAAGTGGCACAGGTATACCGTAAACTTGCACGTGCGATCATGTCGAGGAACATGTCAGTAATGGTAAATGCACTTGATGATGAGAGACTGCGTGAACTTACACGATGATCCGATAAGAATATTATAGTTAAGAACCAATCATTGCTAATTAATATCATGCAAATTGCAATAAATTAAGGTATGGAACCGCAGAGCACGCGGAGGGCGCAGAGAATCTAAACATGGGAAACTTTGCGTTCTTTGCGTTCTTTGCGGTGGATTTTTCCCATGCATTCCAAATCGATTAAAAACCAAACAATGCTAACTAATATCATGCAAATTCCAACAAGTGATAAGCAATAAACCACAGAGGGCACTCACCTCCTATGGAGTTGAGTGCCTGCTACGCCCGCAAGGCGTGCAGGACACAGAGAGTAAAATCAGATACAAGCTCTCTGTGTCCTCTGTGTCCTCTGTGGTTAAATTACAATTGTCTGAAGATCAAAGTGTTAAAGACATTAGTATCGATGATTTCTCCGAAGTCATATATCAAATATTAAGTTCTTAACTAGAATTACATTACCAAACCCATGACACAACCAAACCCACCATCAACCGAAAAAACACCAATCCCGCGCGTGCTGTTATCGGCAGACCGCTCATCATCCGGGAAGACAACGATCACTATCGGATTACTTGCAGCACTCATCACGCGCGGGTATAAGGTGCAACCGTTCAAGGTCGGGCTGGATTATATTGACACGAGTTACCATTCCGAGATCACTGGACGGCGCGCAAGGAATATTGATGGGTACCTGATGGACAAAAACGCTGTACTGGATGTTTTTACACATGCATGTGAGGCTGACGGCAGCACAGATATCGCGATAATTGAAGGTGTACGGGGATTGTTTGAGGGTTTTGAAAGTTTAACCGACCTTGGAAGCACTGCGCAGGTGGCAAAGCAGCTCGATTGTCCGGTGATACTTATCATCAACACAAGAAGTATAACGCGGTCTGCTGCGGCTCTTGTCAATGGTTACAAGAACTTTGATCCCGATGTCAATATTGCAGGAGTTATCCTGAACAATGTCGGTGGCGGATTGCATGCCAAAAAGGCAAAAGAGGCTATTGAACACTACACCGGTTTATCTGTTATAGGAATAATCCCCAGGGACAATTCCATGCAGATATCCATGCGGCATCTGGGGCTTGTTCCTGCGCTTGAGGGACGACGCCGGATGGATGATTTTGGTGAACGGATCGGTGCGATCGAGAATATCATCACGAAAGAAATTGATATCGACCGGGTGATCAAGATCGCAAAAAGTGCCGGACCACTGGAAAAACCAAAAAGTACGATATTTAAACCACGTTCACAAGACATAGGCACCCGTCCAACGATCGGTGTTGCGTTGGACGAGGCGTTCAATTTCTATTATCATGATAATATCGAACTGCTCGAACTTGCAGGAGCAGATATCAAGTACTTTAGCCCGATCCATGATGCACACCTGCCGAAAGTGGATGGACTCTACATCGGCGGCGGTTACCCTGAACTATTTGCGGCTGAACTGGAAGCGAATGAGTCTATGCGCAATGACATCAAAGAGGCTTCTGCCGCCGGGTTACCAATCTATGCGGAATGTGGCGGATTGATGTACCTGACCGAAAAACTGACAACCGGTGTCAAGGGAAAAGGTACATACCATATGGCTGACATGCCTGAATCCACGCACCGGATGGTTGGTGCGCTTCCGGGACATATACTTATGGGACACACAAGGGTTGTCAGTTACAATATCGGGACACTGGAAATGGATACTGTTATCGGACAGAGCGGTAATTCTTTTAAGGGACATGAATTCCATCATTCCGAAATAGTGGACCTACCCCCAAATGCAAAGTTTGCGATCAAACTTTCCCGCGGGGTCGGGATAATCGATGGCTGGGATGGACTTACGGTTAACAATACGATAGGGTCGTATGCTCACTTGCACGGGGTTTCTTACAGGGAATTAGCAGAATCGTTCGTTAACTGTGTACTTAAGGAATTAACGGCTGAATTTCTATAATTATAAGTACTTGTAAGTGTTATTTTAAGTATAATTATAATTACAATTACAATTGAAATTATATGTACATCGTCCTGAAGGGGATAATCATAATGAATTTGGAAATATTCAAAAACTGTATCGATAAAGAAGTTACGATCGAACATAGTTCCTTAATATTCAGGACTGGAAGGATTACAGATTTCGATGATTTTGGAGTACACTTCATACCATCTGATGATACATCTGATATGATGATCGCATGGCACGACATCAATAAGGTGATCATGGGATGCGAACATTTTGTTGTTATCGAACCGTTTGAAGGAATATGACTTTTTCTAGTGATCTTATGTGTGAATTCAATTGTCGCATGACCTTCATCGTTTTTTTATGGTATATATTTTCTAAATATATAATGCGAGTTAATCCGACCGATAGAGAGATTTTTCTCGTTTAATATTTTTTTAGGTGACTTCAGTGATAGGTAAATTGACCAAAGATGTTGTTGTGGCTGGCAAACAGGCTATTAATGAATTGTATAATGTAGGATACTACGGCAGACCGAAAGGCGATATTCTTGAACTTACACTTACCGAGGCTGCATTTCTACTCTACCGCAATAAACTCGATATTGAACTGGATGGTGAAATGCTTGATTTTGCCGATTTCTTTAAGATCGCATCGATGCGACAGCAATATTTTGAGCTGAAGTATATCGTCTACAAAGACCTGCGGGAGAGGGGTTTGTATGTTCAGCCCAGCGTCACTGATTTCAGGATATATCCAAGAGGTGGACACCCGGGCAAGACGGCTGCAAAGAGCTTTGTATATGTCCGTACCGAGCGCATACCAATGCCACTTCGTGATCTTATGAAACCATTGAATGCGGCTTCGAATGTCCGCAAACAGATGATACTTGCAATCGTTGATGAGGAGAGTGACATTACGTTCTACGAGGTCAAGTCCGTGGATCCGAAAGGTGATATGGATGAGATATATCCGGATATCACAGCCGAGGCTACACTTTTAGAAGAGCGCGTAATAGTCTGGGACAGCGAGGCATCAAGTACATTGTTTGAGCACGGTTTTTACGGCAAGATGCTTGATGAGAGCAGGTTGCAGTTGTCACTTGTGGAATCCGGCTACCTGCTTGAGAATGGTATCATCGAGATACATGACCGCGAGTCAGATGCTGTCCTGGACATTGAGGAGTTCTCAAAGCGTGCGTCTGCGATAGAACCTGAATTTTTGAGCAAGTACAAAGTGTACGAAGACCTGCGAAACCGCGGGCTTGTTCCAAAGACAGGATTCAAGTTCGGAACTCATTTCAGGCTGTACAGCCAGGTCAGATCAATTAAAAAGATGCCGCACTCTGAGAATCTTGTTCACACGATCTCTCCTGATTACGAATTTGCACTGCCAGTCATGTCACGGGCTATCCGGGTGGCGAATAGTGTCAGGAAGCACATGGTCTTTGCAGTACAGGGTGAGAAAGGGATTGATTATGTCGATATTGGCAGGATCAAGATGTGATCGTATGAGC
>JAUVET010000113.1 GCA_030594665.1 Methanosarcinaceae archaeon | reverse complement strand
TCTTTGTCTTTTTTGGTGCTCATTATCGCCCCGTATAGCCCTTATCTTTCATTCTTTGATTTATTTATGGTGAACGTACATTAACTATTTTAAATTTTGTTCCATTAGAAAATGTAACATAATTTTCATCCGTATACTTTACATTGAAACTATTCCTTCTCATGAAGGACCTGAAAAATTGGTCCAATTGACACGTGAAGGGGAGTATCTTGTAATATTTATTGGAATGGTATCAACCTTGAAACTAGTTAATTCAAGGTAACTTAAAATCGAATTAGTCTTAATTGCTTTCACTCTGCCCGGGTGCCCATCTCGATCTGCTCCGCCTGCCCTTGTGGTGTGGGGGATGGCAGGCGCTTTTCGATTATTCCGGCGGTCTTTTGGTGCGAAGTGGAGATGGATGCTTGGGTGGTCGTTCGAGTCAGGTGCAAACAGGCACTCTCCAATTTTTCAGTTATTTTTTTCAGACCCCGATTTTAGGCAACATACGTGTTGATCCATTAAATCCTGTCTTTTAATTTCTTTAAACACGGATTAATACAGGTGCGCCGAGCCAAGTTCATACTGTCCAGCTGGTGAAAATCCAGCCCGAGGAAAGGCTAGCCACCACCTCAGAACTGAACCCCACACCCAGTCTGGTAACAGGCTGATGTGAAGCTGGGGGGATGGGATACCAGGCCGCAACGGAAGTGAAGATTATAGAGGCTGTCCAGTAATTCAAAATCCAAATAAAAAAGAGGCGAAAAGGGGCTTTAAATCGAAAAAGAAGCAAGAGATTTGTTACTGACAGTAATTCTTGGACCGCCTCTTTAGTAAAAAAAGTTCTTTGATACCATCCCTTGGCACATTGATCACCTTTCCACCAGCTAAGCCTGTATGCTGTAGCGAGTTCTCCTTGAAGCAGGGGTTAAACCCCTCCTTTCCTGAAACCCACATAAATGGCGCCAACGATTAGTAACACAATCAGCGCTCCCATGATGTCAGACCCTGAGAACGACATCGGTCCCGTATCCGCTGACTGAGTGCTTTCATCCTGCATCTCATATCCTTCCACATAATCACCCACACCTTTACCACTGGCAGCACGTTGTGTGGTCTCATCCATCATCCTGCGGTACATATCGGCATCCTGTTCACTGACACCGGCAACAGACAGCAGACCCTGCACGTATTCGTCCAGTAAGGGGTTCCCGCAGGTGTGGTGGCAGCAGGTGACGCCGTTCTCGACTACGGATTCCACATATTCTTTCACCAGATCCTGGATAACCTCATCAGATGCATCCCAGTATGGATTTCCTTCAGCATCCAGTTTTCGCGTAGCTTCGAGCATTCGGGCTGTAATGGACTGATATGCATACGGATTGTTACTGTCAAAGAAATTTTGCATCTCAGGATCCTGGACATATGTGTTATAGGTCTGGTTCCACATATCATCAGTGACTAAATCTGGCACCTCCACATTCCATCTCCAAAATCGCTCCACAAATTCGTTCATATTATTTGCACCGGTATAATCGTGTTCCATCATACCTGTAGTCCATCTGGGATTAAAATACCGGGTCATGAGTTCTCTATTAAAGAAATGGCTCAAGGTCTCTACGGTTGGGTTGTTCTGGTCTCTCAGATTTGTGATATACAGATCAGGAGTTTTTCCAGAAACGCTTCTGCTTCCCAATGCAAGTCCTCCGAGATAACTATCAACTCCTTGATCCAACACACCTGCAACCTCAGAACTGCAACTAAATATTCCGATTTCTATTCCATCAAGATTATGTTCAAAAATGTCTCTTGCTTGCACCCCCCACACATCTGCACCGTACATATAACTCATTTTACTGATATACACATCAGCAACTTCGTCTTCGTTCTCCCACATATCACTTGCCGGGACGGTATCGTGAAGTCCAGTACCGGCTGTGCCTATGTCGTTGGTAAAAATCCTCACAGTTGAAAGAGTTTGTGCTTCCGACTCATTATATCCATTTTCGATTAGCCACTGATAAAGAGAATCAGCATTTTCTTTGACATCGTTTTGATGTTCGGTGTCATTTGCAGTTGCTGCCAATCTTACCGCTTTTTCTAATAACTCGAATTTGTATCCAAACATATCCCGGTAACAACCAGAAGTTGTTATCACTACATCTATTCTTGGTCTACCAAGTTCGTCTGATGGAATGAGTTCAACATCCTTCCACCTATCGTTATTGTCCCAAACAGGTTTAACACCTAAGAAATAAAGTATTTCTGATTCTACCACACCATGAAGTCTGCAAGTTTCAGATTTCCATAGCACAACCCCAATTTTTTTTGGATAAGCTCGACTTCTTCGAGAAATTCCCTCACTGACCGGTCGCTTATGCTAAGATTTTGCTCACGGAGCTTCATCCCGATTTTTTCAGGGGACCATTCGTGATGCTTTGCTTTTATTATGAGTATTTCCCTCTCTACAATATCAGTCATTTTGCGTTTTGACTGTTCCCGAGTTATGATGAGGCCTTTTGCACCATATTTGTCAAAGGTTTCGCATGAATTTCGAACAGTATCGGGACTACAGTCGAGTTCTCTTGCCACCTGAGCTTTACTCTCCCCTGATTTTACACGGCGTACCATCTCTAATCGTTTTAGAAGATAATCTTCGCCGTTAAGTTCAAGGAAATTCGTAATCTTTCCTTCTTTCATTGATGGATGGGATACTTGAGCTTCGACCAAAATTTCTTGAGATGCAAGTCCTCTCTTTTCCAATTGAGATCTCCTTACTTCTGGTTCTGCTGATAAATAGATGTAATCGAATCCTTCTTTGATACGAGTAACTACACCTTGTTTTAAAAGGTTGAGAAGAATTCCCCTGCACATTACGGATGTAATTTGTTCCATTTGTTTTGCGGACAAGCCGCAATTGCTTGTATGGATTAGATGCGTGAGTGTTTTTGGAGTATTACCATGTACGGATATGACAATCCCGTTGTGTCTCCAAATTCCATATTGATTTGTTTCTCCAATGAAATCTTCTAAGGCAAGATATTGACGATTTTGATTGAGGCTTGTGAGATGAGGAAGTCCAGCCATTTTTTTTTGGAGTGCTTGTTTCGTAATGTTGAACTGTGATGTTAGTTGTTTCCAGGTCACAACACGGTGTTTCTTAAAGAACATTACAACTTCTTCTTTGGTCACTTTTTGGGGTCGCATTATCGATCAAATATATATATATATATGCAGTATGTAGTATATATATGGTTGTTAATATTACTCAAGTATTGTTAGCAACTTAAAATAAATGAAAGATGTTCTTTATATACTTGAGTGTCATTTAGAAATCCCTAATATAAAATCAGATATATTGGATGTGGAATAAATTGAACACAAAAACAATAGCTATAGTTTGTCTATTATTATTGGTATCTCCTTTAGCTATTTTAGCACAAACCACTGAAGATAGTCAAATTACAGTAAGAAAACATATAAATTCTGTGATAGCGAATCAAACAAAAGAAACACTCTATATTAGTGTTGATCAGTTGCAGGATATATTAACTGATGATGACACAGGCAATGATCCATTCATCATAGATATTCGAAGTATGGAGCATTATGAGTTAGGACATATTGATGGTGCACAACATTCATCGCTCTTCACAATAGCAAAGAATGAGAACTTTGAAAAAATTCCAAAAGACAAGACTGTCGTTGTTTATTGCTACACAGGTCAAACAGGTGCAATGACCACTGTTCTTCTTAAGATAATGGGATATGAAAATGCAAGAAACCTGAAATTTGGAATGCAAGCATGGACAAAGAATGATACCGTAAATCCAATCCGATATCATCAGGAGCAATTTGGTAGGGATTATTCATTTGTGCCAGGAGTAGAAACGGTAGCTAGCGGAGTACCAATAGAAGAGATCAATGTTGGCGATGTCAGAGAATATATCGATTTTGTGATGGTGAACCAAACAAAAAATACACTTTTCATCACAGTCGATTCTTTACATGAATCATTAACTGATGACAACGAGAGCAATGATCCATTTATTATAGATATCCGAAGTCTGGAGCATTATGAGTTTGGGCACATAAATGGTGCCGTGCATATGTCGCTGTTTTCGATAGCGGAGGTGGAAAATCTAGAAGATATTCCAAAAAACAAGACTGTTGTTGTTTATTGTTATACCGGTCAGACGGGTGCAATGGCTACTGATCTTCTTAAGATAATGGGATATGAAAATGCAAGAAACCTAAATTTTGGAATGCAAGCATGGACAACGAATACCACAGTAAGCCCTATTCGGTATAACCCGGAAATAGATGGTAGAGATTATGAATTCGTAACTGCGGAAATTTCAACTCCAAAACCAACTCCCGAACCAACTCCCGAACCAACACCTGAATCAACACCAATTCCGGGATTCAGCACAATAGTCATACCAGTAATGGCATTAATAGGTTCGATGTTGATAATGACCAGAAGAAAATAAATAATTAGTATTTAAGCCTGTGGTAAAATAGAGACCGTTTTAATTCATGTTGGTGAATATTATGAAACCACAAATAAACACAGATGAACACAGATTTTCAGGCAGCGTATCCGCGTTTATCTGCGTTCATCTGCGGTTATTTTGATAGTACCAACATGTAATGTAACGGTCTCGTAATTTTGGTAGTGTCCCATAAACCGTGACGTTGAATTAACAATCATCGGGCTTGATGGTGATTTTACTTAATTTTGTTGTCTCATTCAAAATCACTATCAGTAGGGTGCATAAAAGATGGAAAATTGTGTTAGGTCACGAAAGTTAGTACACTACCTAATTCTGTGTCAGGTTTACTATCCTTGTTTCTTCAAACGCTGATGGAAATCCGATGATATGTCCAGGTGTGGCAGCTCGCCATTCGTATATTGCCTGTGCTTCATCGCCAACTGCTGTTATGTTTGTATTATTCTTTCGAAGCAGTCTTATCAATGTTGCCTGGACATTGTTAGTGTCTTGGTATTCGTCAACGAGGATATATTTGAATTGCTGTTCGTACTTTTGCTGCACAGCTTCATTTGTGGATACGATGTATAGTGCATATACCAGCATGTCATCGAAATCAATGACGTTATTGCCCAGTTTCATTGTATGATACTCGCGATGTATCTTCTGTATCAGCTTGATGTATTCTTGATGTTTAGGGAATTTTTGTTCTATCACGTCAGCTATTGAATATTCGATGTTATCAAGGAATTTATGTGCAGGGTCATACTGCATGGCATTTCTTGCAAAGGAGATTATCTCGAAGGCTTCAGCGGGTTTTAGTTTGGTATCTTCGAGTCCCATGCCTTTTATGATGAGCTTGACAAGTTTGCGGCAATCATCCGGCATGATGATTGTGTATCTGGAATTGAGTCCGGAGATTTTGGAGTAGTTTTCCCGCAAGATGCGGTTACATATGTTGTGGAATGTTCCTATCCACATGTCATGGATATCGTGTCCCATAGCAATGAGACGTGATTTCATTTCATTGGCTGCCTTGTTGGTGAATGTTACCAGCATTATCTCATTGGTGGGTACAGAGTTGTCGAGTAATGCTGCGACCTTTGCCATGAGTGTTCTGGATTTACCTGTGCCTGCGGATGCGAGGATGAGCATCGGGCCGTCAAGGTTCTGGATGGCTTGGGTCTGTTCGGCATCTAAACTCACATCGGTCTGGTTTTCTTCTGCGTCATTCACCATCAATTTGTCGAATGCGACCAGTTT
>JAUVET010000112.1 GCA_030594665.1 Methanosarcinaceae archaeon | reverse complement strand
ATTAATGATGGATCCACCATCATTTCCAATCAAAAAATCGCAGAGCCTTCTCCAAAAGGGGAATACAGTAACAAGAGCATTGAAGATATTGTAGAAGACATAATGGGAATTGAGATGCCTCAACTGAGTCGTCGTTACCAGGATATGCACTCTGCTGCCATTGAGTATTATCAGGTTCTCCAAGAAGCAAAGGATTCTGACTCACAGAAAAAAGAGGAGCTTAAACGAAAACTGGATGAATTATCCGCCCCTTTTAGTGACAATCAGGCATACTATGCATTTCTTGAAATGGAACGAATGGCTGCAGGCCTTGGCAAATCAAAAAAGGAGAATAAATAGTGCGTCCGGTCAACAGAGGTCCTATACCGACTGATAAATCGGGGAACGAAATCATTTTTAATGAATATCGGGATGCACGAGGAAAACTTATAGAAAGACTTGGAGAAACTTGCTCTTATTGTGAAATGCATTTGGATTCTGGATTAGCTGTTGAACATGTGAAACCCAAGAAACCCGAAGGTTCAGATGAGAATATTCAGGAACGCGAGTTGGATTGGTATAACTTTCTTTTAGCTTGTCCAAACTGCAATTCAACAAAAAGCAACAAAGATGTTATCCTAGACGATTACTTCTGGCCTGACATTGATAATACGTTTCGTGCATTTACTTATTCAGAAGGTGGAATAATAACGCCTTCTGATGAGCTGAGTTTGGAGTTACTGGATAAAGCAAATGCAACTATTAAACTAACAGGATTAGACAAATGTCCACTTAATGACTCGAAAGCTTCGGATCGCCGATGGCAAAATCGCAGAGACGTTTGGAATATTGCCGTCCGAACCAAACATCTCCTTTCTCTAAATGATAATGATGATTTTCGCGAACTAATAGTATACACAATGATCGGACATGCTTACTGGAGCATCTGGATGGCTGTATTTCAAGACGATTCGGATATGCTACAACGATTCATAAAAGCTCTAGCAGGAACAGCAAAAGACTGTTTCAATGAAGGTGGAATGTTTCTTCAGCGTTCAGGAGGTCTGGTATAATTATGGTATGTGTTTAGCTGGTTACGATAAAATGTCGATGCATCGCCCAAATTGCTAGACCCCACGCAGCAACCCGCCGCAGGCGGTACATTCCAATCATTATGAAAATGTGTATATATTTATATCGGTCAGACAAACCCGGACATTCTTAATAACATTGGCGTGTGGATAACGCTATGCTGCACTGTTCTACATTTATTTTATAAGTTGAAATGTTGCGAAAACGCCCATATCGTTCGCGTCAGTGGTGTGGGAATACGCCGCATGCGGCGTTTGTTGCACTGTTTTTAGTTAAATCCACAAGTACAAAAAAACCTCCCCTTACCCGAACTTCACAACCGGACAGACCTCAATACACTTCCCGCAATGAACACACCCATCCCCGATAACAGCCACTCCATCCTCAATAGTGATCGCATCATTCTTACACTGCCCCATACAAACACCGCACCCACGACACTTGAGGGCGCGCCGAATGGACAGTTCCACCCTGTGCATCAACCTGCGTGCTTTCTTCTCGGTATCACTCCGTGCGGTCACGTTCCCTGATGCAAATACCTGCGCGCGGTCTTCCCCATTCAGAACAGAGACCACACCTGCTATATACGACACGTTACCTGCTGCGCGCAGCATTTGTGTATCTTCAAGGCGCGCAAGGTCTATCGCAGTGCCGAAACCACCTTCTGCCGACATGCCACCTGCCTTACATGGCTGGTACCCGGATGTCATCGTGAACGTGAGCGCATCCTTGCCCTCGCTTTTCGGGATAATATTGATGCCTTTCTTCTCCGCAATGGCTGCAATATGTGACGGCAGGGTTTGCCAGCGCCAGAACCCGTGTTCTACCCACTCTTTTGATAATCCCATGCGTTCTGCATATCCATACAGGTAATCAGTGAGTCGTTTCTCCATCCCGGGATGGGTTTCTTTGAGGCGCACAATATCCGCAAGTGACGAGGACGGGCACAGCCAGCATCCTATCCTGTCAAAACCCTGCTCGTAAAGCGGATTATAAGGCACCCCAGTCTTAAAAATGTACAACCAGACATGCAGCGCAGTCCAGTCCTGTATCGGTGCCGCACCGACCTGATTCCCGACCCATGGGTTCTTCCATACCCGCTCGCTCTTTGCACGGGCACTGGATTCGTACTTGCGCTGACCGATATAGGTCAGGCATCCGTTATCGTAATTGTCCTCAATAAGTTGCGTGATCGGACCGAGTTTACACACCTTACAGCACCATCGAACCTCAACGCTCGGCGGTCCGAAATCATCCACGGATTCCCAGAACGCATCTCCCACACTGATCGTATGCATAGAACGGCCGTATCGTTTGGCAGCGACCTCCACGTTCTCGACCGTTTCGGGAAACTCAAGTCCGGTATCTGCGAACATTATCTCATAGTCATCCATACACTCACTTACAAGTTGAAGTGTTGCAAGACTGTCTTTTCCACCCGAATATGACACAGTCACAGGCCGGTTGGTAGTTTCTGCAACATTCCTGATGAACTTGTGTGACCTTTCAATGAACCGATCCAGAATATCGGAATTTGCAGCCACCGCATCGTTCCAGACCTGACCGCCTTTTGGAACCTCGATATCACAAGGCGTCTCGCTCCAGCGACACTTGACTGCCATGCCGCGCTCGCGTTTCAGCATTGTCGCACTATCCATCCGTGCACGTCCGGCAGCCACCACATCGCCATCGGGAGTGATTACAATGACCTCATCACCTTCCTGAATATCAGGGTCGGCATCCGCAATCCCGGGAGCCAGTACATTTGCGCCTTTCACGATGAACCTGACAGCATCGCCATCGATCTCAACCCAGTTCCGCATCCTGGCTTTGTCCGCCCCACCAAACAGGCGGCGTGCCCCGCCAACCCTTGGAAGAAGTGTCCATCGCAGTCCATCGATCTCAAACCTGATGCTTGCAACAACCTCGCCGTCAACGATGATCTCATCCATCCTGTCATCATACGGAGCCTTGTTCAGCACGACCAAACGGTCCGGCAAAATGAGAGGAACATTGAATTGTTTGATGGAAATAGAATTGATATGTTCGATATCATGCTTAAAAGCCGGACGGATATCACCGGGCGGGGTGACTGTGACTTTCGTTGTCTTCGCACCGCATCCGCATTTTTTTCCAAGTACAGGGACATTGCAGGACTTGCACCAGTGCAGGAGCATTTCTCCGAGATAAACAGGTTTTGACATTGCAGGCAGAATAGTGGCATACTTAAATAGGCTTTTGGATGACATCCTGTTTAGAACGATAAAGTCCCGGCATTAGTTCCTTATCATTCATTATCTGTATTGTCTCGATAAGCGAATCTAACTCGTCTCTCATCTTTACCATGGTGATGGGCGGGACACGCCGCGCCGATGGCGCGGTTTCGTCGTTTTAATTGACTACGACCGTATTTCCATCCAGCACATCCATCTCGCTTACCCTTACTTCTTTCGTAGTGTTCTCGTATGAGATGATATATGGTGCAACCGGTTTCAGTCGAATAGCCTGCAGGCGATTCATGGACGAGGCGGTACTGTTTGAGACCGTTACCGTCAAAGATGTGAAGTTTTGCCTCCATTGAGTTGAAGTAACGCGGACCAGGTACGTTCTGGGTACCCTGACTGGTCTAGACAGGTATGTAGTAGTCCGCAATATCCAGCGTCCATGCGGTCATTGACTTCGTTATTTTTATACAGTAATTGTGCAGAAATGATTCGAAGATTTGGCTTCGCTTCAAACAGGATCATGAATGCATTTTTGATCGATGTTCTTATCGGGTGCAATCACTCTTTCAATTCCGGCTGCTGCAATCATTTGTATATTATTTTTCGCAAATCCACGCTATGGAAAATAACCAGTTCTTCATTATTGGAAATCTAATATTCTATTCGATATTTACCAATTCTTCTTTTCCAGAGTCCTTTGAGATTCCCAGCAAGTGCAATCCCACAATATGGATCTTCGAGAACTGTTTTAATTTCTTTTATAACTTTAGACTTGATCTCCGGAGGGAGCTTTCGGACCTGTTTTTGAAAATGATTGGGAAATCGTGCTTTGTATGCCATATTTCAAGCTAACACTCCATCAATTTCATCAAGAGAGCAATCTACAAAATTCCCTTTTTCAATGTCTTCTTTGCTTTTCTTGATCGAATCCATTGCTTTTTGGTCCAGCAACACTTCCAGAGTTGACATGATCTGTTCCATTTTTTGGTACGATGACATCATATCTTCAAAGAGATCGACAGGTATCGTGACAGTGTCATGTTTAGTTTCAAGTCCAATTGCAGTCATCATGTTATCATTTACTTGCTATAATTTAAACATTTTCCATTGGCTCTTGTTTTGTTTTCATTCTGTCCGCCCGATCCCGGCCATTTCATACATCTCTTTGGACTTCATTGTTTCACCTTTTGGAATTTGATTGTCCAGCATTTTAATGGTGTTAAGAAATGAATACTTAGACTGAAATGATAATTTTCTTTTTACCTGAATCTCTACCTTTTAAACACATTAACTGCATATAACTATTCACACACCCACAAAAATAAACACTTCCCCAACACCAAAACCTTCATTCATCTTTGTGTTGTAACGCAGGTGGTTTAACGAGTTCCGGATAAAAACGGTGCTACCACGCGTGCGCAGCACGGCGTATTGCCACATTACTAACGCGAACGATATAGAAGTTTTCGCGGCAAAACAACTGGAAAATGAGGCATTGCCCGTTGTAATAATAAATATATACTATCAACATCATCCTTTATAAACGAGGGATGAATATAGAAATTTTACACGATAATCCATTTGTTCAGGCACTTGCGATTTCTACGTCAATGGCAGTGTTCATGATCGGAATCGCCCTGGGCATAATTTACATGGTGGATACAGGATCAAGTCCCATGCCGATTGCTTTGCTACTTATAATCTTTGCAGTGGTGTTTATCACGGGTTCGGTATTTTTCGAGGAGAGAGGCGCCGATCATGTAGGTTCTCTTATCGGAGGAGGCATTGCAGCATTTGCTGCCACGTTTGCAGCTGCATCGTTCTTTAGTGGAATTATATATGTATTTGATGGCGGGATCGATACGCTTGGCTGGGAGCAGATCATATCTGCACTTGCGATGTGCATGGTTGCCAGCATGATCATAATCAGGACGCTCTCACACAAACTGCAAAATCAGTATGTTTGAAGTTTATTCGGCATCAAACTACTTAAACAAGTACAGATAAACTGTCGATCATAGTTATTTTTGTTTTGGATACGGAATCCGCTACAAGTTCATTGATATCCACTTTCTGCTCTTCAAGAGCAAGTGCATCAACCTTTGCCTTCACTTCCGGATGAGCAGGTACGGCAGTACAACATGTAGCTGGTTTTATGGATGCATTGAAAGTGCCGATGCGGTTGGCGATGTCAATGATCTCGGTTTTGTCAAGCCCGATCAATGGATGATAGATCGGGATCCCTAGCCCATATATCTCTGCATACATATTCGCAGAGGTTTGGGATGCAACCTGTCCGAGTGATGCGCCAGTGACGATGCCGCTTGCGCCTTCCTTTTTCATGATCTCGAATGCTTCACGGTACATTGTACGGCGACACAACAAACATGTGTTCTTGTATTCGCAACTTTTAAGAAACGCTGTAAGATTATTGCCATGTGGGACCTCGTGCATCTTGAATGGATGTCCCGGAGCCCAGTCTGCAAGGATCTTAAT
>JAUVET010000207.1 GCA_030594665.1 Methanosarcinaceae archaeon | reverse complement strand
TGGGACTTTCGGATTTCATGTAATTGGCAGGCCGATCGCATTGATCTGGTGAATGAGTTCGGTAAATCTCCGGATCTCAAGTTCCAGTACTGCATCCTTTGTCATGCCTATTGACATCTCCCCGTCAACTGTTAGCGTGTCTTCGCCTCTGCGTATAAACCTGTCAACGCCGTCACGCGAGAGTACCGCTTTTACTTCGGGGTCGTGAACAAATGCCCGGCCAGGCAGGATCACAGTATCCTTTATATTAGATAGGTCAAGTGCTTCGATATCTTCTATAGTAATAAGACAACCTATATCCTTGTCCACAGGTACGATATTCACGCTGCCGCCGAGTTTTTCAAATATTGCGGTCAGGCGCGGCGCGGCAGTGCTGCTTGTGATGATGGTTGCTTCCTTTGTAACTTCCGGCAACTTTGCAAGTGCTTCATCGTCATTACGGATCGCAAACGGCGAGCCGATCAATGGATCTTCAAGAGGCGTACCTGTGATCCTGAAACTGTGCTTTGCCGCACTGTCGCGCACGATCTGTTTGAACTCTTCAACGGTATGGGATACAACACCATCGATCACAGGAGCGTTACCGAGTATCAATCCCTCTTCGCGCGTGTTTGCAAATCGCATGAGTATGGCACCTGTAGCACCCATTTCTTCAAGGTCTGTGAGTGTCTTTTCAAGAACTGCACCGTCGTTGACGCCGGGTATGAGTACGATTGCGGCATATACTTCGCAGTGTGCGCAAAAGTCCCGAAGAACATCAATGGATGCTTCCGGTTCAGGGTCGTGCATGTATTTGTCCCGAAGTTTCGGGTCTGTTGCAAATACTGTGAATGAGACTTCTGTTACGCCGTTCTCAATGAAGAACTGTGCGTCATCGCTTCTGGTGAAACCTTTGCCACTGGTGTATCCCAGATGGATCGGTTTACCGAATTTGGATGACAGGTAGGACACCAATTCTTTAAGTTGTGGATAGCAACTGACATCTCCGCCACCGCTGATCGTAAATTTATCTACTTCTTTTGAACTGAAATGCAGGGTCTGGCCGATCTCCTGCATTACAACCTGTACCGGTTTAAAACCGGAATACGATTCCTTGACACCGCGTGTGCAATAATCACATCCTTTTGTGAACGGAAAACAGTATTTACATCCGAATGCAGGAACATCTTTTACTTTTTTGAAATAACAGTACTTACAAAACCCACGACAGTCAACTCCGGGGCTTCCTCCAATGTCGGCAACAACTTCCATAGCAATCGTGTGTACATGATGCATGTATTACTTAAACTTTTGTGGTGCGCAAAATTTGCGCTAACCAAACAAGATGTGAAAAATTAAAAAGTAAAACGAAATTGACTCTATAAAAAGTATATATTTACAAATAGTGATTTTAAATCTATAGTAATTCTATTTATAGTTTGTCAATGGTTATGCAAATTGTAGCAACTGTGTAATCTTATTAATTATTATATATTTGTAAAGTTCGGAAGTTGCGAATTGTATTTGTTTAATTCTGATGAATTACCATGAATGACACAAAATGTTTATATACAATTGCATATTTGATAAAAATGCGAGGAATTCTGATAGGAATAAATAATCTGAACAATTGCGTATTGTTGCACTTTCTATTGTGGTAATAATTAGAGTAGCAGCTCACTTGCTCAATGATTGACTCCTAAATGAAAAATTCCTTAAATAATTAAAATAGGAGGAAGATATACGTGTCTGATAAAATAGACATCTACAGCGACAGAGGAAAACTGTTAAAAAGCGGCGTAGACCTGATGGACATTGCTCCAACGAGAAACGCAGCAATTGGAAGAATCGTCACAGATACCAAGAGATCCGTTGCAGTTAGTCTTGCAGGGATCCAGAAAGCTCTTGCAACAGGCAAGATGGGTGGAAAAGGCCGTCAGATCCTTGGACGTGAACTTGACTACGACATCGTTGGAAATGCAAGTGCAATCGAGTCAGCTGTCGCAGGTTTTGCGAAAGTTAACGATGGTGATGACACCAGTGTAAAATTACTTTCAGGTGGCAAGCAATTGCTTGTACAGGTACCGGTTGCAAGAGCTGCAGCAGGTGCGGACTATGTTTCAGCGAGTACCGTTGGTGCAGCAGCTGTTACACAGGCAATTCTTGACCAGTTCAACACCGACATGTTTGATGCCCCGATCGTTAAGGCAGCAGTCTGGGGAAGTTACCCACAGACAATGGACATGATGGGTGCAAACGTAGCATCTATTCTTAGTATCCCACAGAACAATGAGGGTCTTGGTTTCTCCTTGAGGAACATCATGGCTAATCACATTGCAGCTATCACCAAGAAATCTGCGATGAACTCAGCGGCATTATCTGCTATTTACGAGCAGTCAGGCCAGTTTGAGATGGGTAATGCAGTAGGTATGTTCGAGAGACACCAGTTACTTGGACTTGCTGTGCAGGGATTAAATGCAAACAACCTTGTGTATGACATGGTAAAAGAAAATGGTAAGTCCGGTACGATCGGTACGGTAGTGGCTTCAACTGTTGAGAGAGCAATTGAAGACGGCGTAATATCCGTTGACAAAACAGCACCATCCGGCTATAAGTTCTACAAGGCAAATGATGTTCCAATGTGGAATGCATATGCAGCAGCAGGTACTCTTGTAGCAACAGTGGTCAACTGTGGTGCGGGAAGAGCTGCACAGAATGTATCTTCAACATTACTGTACTTCAACGACCTTGTTGAGAAGGAGACAGGTCTTACAGGATGCGACTATGGTAAGGTACAGGGTGTTGCAGTAGGATTCTCATTCTTCAGTCACTCCATCTATGGTGGCGGCGGACCTGGTATTTTCAACGGTAACCACGTTGTAACCAGACACTCCAGAGGATTCGGACTTCCATGTATATCTGCAGCAGTTTCACTTGATGCAGGTACCCAGATGTTCACAGTAGAGTCAACATCCGGTCTTGTCGGTGATGTATTCGGATCGATCAAAGAGTTCAGGGAACCGATCAGTTCAGTTGCTGATACACTCTAAATAAATAGAATATCTTTAGGAAAAATGGGAAGGTTCAACAAATGAGTAATTCTACTTCAGATACGGACAACCTGATACAGGTTGAGATATTTCCACATCGCCTGCTTTCGTCGCAAACGTCACAGAAACTCTTAACTGAGTTGCAGGGACTTCACGGCATTAGTAGAATGGTGATACATGGCCCCCGATTACCACTGGAAGTTACATTCGGCCCGGGGACTGGTCAAAAAGTAGACCATCCTGACAGACAGGTCATTCAGGTTGCTGAAACAACCCTTGAACTATCGGTTTGTGTTGGAAGGCTATGGCTGGAAGTTGCCAATGTCGATGTTAAGGAAGAAGTCAGGGCAGCATGTAAGCGTGTATTGCCATGTATCTTTGATTATAAAGAAGGTACTTTCTTCCACAAAAAGGCAACTGTAACTGATTACGCCAAATTCGGTCCGGATGCGGATTCGAGAATACTCGGATTAACAGATCCAAAAGCGAAGATCGATGATCAGGTATGTATCCTTGGCCAGACGGAGTGAAATGTATAATGTTTGATCGCGAGACACAGGTAGTTGATTGCAGGCATGGAATGGGACTTGGTAAAGGTGGAGGACTCGCACAGCGGGGAACCCTGTCAGAAGCCGGGCGTCCTGATGTGATTGCAATCGCGATGAGTCCCGGTCGGCGACATATCACAAAACCGGTGTGTGAACTTACATCCGGCATGCGTCATGAAAATATACAGGTC
>JAUVET010000283.1 GCA_030594665.1 Methanosarcinaceae archaeon | reverse complement strand
GTGATTGCTTCAGACATATTCATACTGTATATAAATCCAGGTTTATGTAAGTTATGCAAGAGTAAGATTTTAAGCACACTATTGATGTTGGCACTTACAACCGCAAGCCTCCAGCTTTGCCTCATCATACACGCCGCGCGGGCCGATGGGGTTCACATTGCCCCAGTAGGTCTCTGGTTGCGGGTTCACAAGAGGGTCGCCGTAGGTCTCAGACGTAGACGCTAGCAAAAAGCGTGCATCCTGCTCCTTGGCAAGACCCAGCATGTTGTAGGTGCCGAGCGCGCCTACTTTCAGTGTCTGGATCGGAAGGTCAAGGTAATCGATTGGGGACGCCGGGGAAGCGAGATGGAAAATGTAATCGATCTTGTCCCCGAAATAGATCGGTTTTGTGATGTCGTGTTTGAGGTAGGTGAACCTGTCCGACTTGATGTGTTCGATGTTCTTTGCACTACCTGTTACAAGATTGTCTATACAGATGACCTCGTGTCCATTTTCGAGCAGGAGGTCACAAAGGTGTGAACCTAAGAATCCTGCGCCGCCTGTTACTATTGTTTTCATAACTATCAATATCCTAAAACTCAATAGATGACGAATCCCCAATATTCAAAGAATTGTGTTTCCCCACAAGATTTGCATCATCGCCAATGATCGATGACTGCAGATTCACCTTCGATATATGTGTCCGTGAGCCGATAACACTGTCCGAGATGATCGAATTCTCGATAACCGTATCGCTTGCAATGGACGCATAGGGCCCGACAACCGAATTCACGATCCTGACATTGTCCCCGATCGCCACAGGATGTATGATCACAGAATCCACCACTTCACACACCCCATCAAGTTCCTCCTTCTCATCCAGCAACACACGGTTGGTCGCAAGAAGCGATTCCGCATGTCCGCAGTCGTACCAACTCGACACAGTAAACGTCTTAAATCGACTCCCGCGCCTGATCATCTCCTGCAGGGCATCGGTCAGCTGGTACTCCCCACGGGAATCAACATTATTCTCAATCATCCATTCCAGAACCTCGTACAGCATCGGCGTATCCTTGACAAAATACACCCCTGCAATCCCCAGATTCGATGCCGGATGTTCCGGTTTCTCCTCTAGTTTTTTGATACATGACGTTTCAGGCTCCAGTTCAACAATACCATACTTCTGCGGCTCATCCACTTCCCGAACTCCAATCGAGCCTGCACAGTGCCCATTTTTGGCATGCAAGTTATAAAAATCCAGATACCCGGATTTGAATATCATATCTCCAAGTGCGATCATGATATCTGAATCACCCACCAGCTCGCGAGTGAGATAAATCGAATGCCCAAGACCGAGCCTCTCTTGCTGGTCAACATATCGTATATTGAACAAATTTCCGTAATTCTCATCCACATAGGAGATGACCTGCTCCTTCCGATACCCAACCACCAGTATGATCACCTCAGGCTCAAGGTCCACCATCCTGTCAAGAATATGCCCAATGATCGGTTTGCCTGCGATGTACACCATCGGTTTAGGTTTCGTATGGGTATGTGGGAACAGGCGTGTTCCGGTTCCGGCTGCGGGAATTATCACTTTCATATAGTACCTCAAGTCTAAATTAACTTCTCTAAATGTATATATAACCAATGTAAAAAAACGACTGGAATCGATGCCTATGTAGCCACCCCACACAAAGCGCGGCGCTGTCTATACTTTCAGATTCATATATTAACCATGATTTTAGTATAATATCTCATCTGGTCAGCGTTCTCTTAAACAGCAATGACATCGGAGCAGTCTCCGGTGACCTCATACCACTTGTAAAAGGCGTTCCTATTCTCCAAATCCGAGAGATGCGGATCGCTATGAAACACATGACTTGATTCGCCTGTTACCCTATTCGAGTAACCACTTCCAGAGCGGCACAAATCTAATATTTTTATCTTTGAACACTTGCTCGTCCTCGTAATCCCACGTGATCACAAGCAGATCACTGCACCCAAGTTCTTTTGATGCCTTGACAAGTGACTTTAGCTCCCGATCCCTTGTCAGGACATCATCAATATCATAACAGACCTGGATCAATTGCTTAACTTCCATTCCATCTGTCAGGACAAAATCCACCTCTTTTCCGGAAGCATCTTTCCAATAATGTACTTCCAGCAGGGGGTTCAAGTAATTCTTTTTTCTCAACAGTTCGATTGCAACAACATTTTCTATCCGCCTTCCACGATCATCTATGCCGTACAGTGTGACAAAACCAAGATCTGCCAGATATATCTTGGGTATGCTTCCTTCTACTTCCCTTACCCCTTTTCCATACTTTCTGAGAACAAACACAAAATTTATATCTTGCAGATAAGAGAAATATTCATAGACTTTTGTCTTACTCAATGATACATTTGCAGAAAGCAGGAAATTATACAACTTTCTGACTGACAACTCCCTCGCAAAGTTTCTTATCAGGGATTTGATCATAAACTTCAAAGCAGCAATTTTTACTATGCCGAATCTTTCGACCAGATCCCTATAAACTATCAGGTCAATATATTCTTTCAAGGTTCGAATCCTGATCAATCGTTCATACTCCGGAAGTTCCGGAAATCCGCCGTATTTTATATATTCATCCAGGTGTCCTTTTAGTATTCCACGTTCTGATTCGATCAATGGAAAAATCGGTTTGAAATCCTTTGCATTCAGGAATTCCCTGAAAGAAAGCGTAAAAAGATTGTAAGATAATGTTCTTCCTCTCAGGCTTGTGGCAATCTCTTTC
>JAUVET010000273.1 GCA_030594665.1 Methanosarcinaceae archaeon | reverse complement strand
AATATATTAAAAAGTCTCATGAAAACTAAAGCAGAAACACATTTCGGCAATAAACGAACTCGCATTCGTTAAATATATATGCAAATCTCACATCTATGTAAAGTGTAATATGACAGGTAACGAGTCACATGACAGTATTCGCCAGCGATTAGCAGAAAAAATGGCCGGCGAGATCACACTGTCTGAAAAACCCGGTGAGGCACTGAAAAAATGGAGGTTGAACTTTGAGATTGCGCAAACCGACCTCTCCAGTTATCTGTGTGTATCACCATCCGTCATAAGCGATTACGAAAGCGGTAGACGAAAATCTCCCGGTACAATGATCGTGAGTAAGATCGTTGGAGCTTTGTTGGACATCGATTCCGAACGTGGCGGTCAGAAGATACATTCATACGAAGGTATGCTTTATACTCAAACCATATCAAAAGCCGTGTACACCACATATGAATACACGTATCCGATACAGATCGCAAAACTGGCAACTTTGATCGAGGCTGATATCGTATATAAGGGAATTGAGAAACCATTGTACGGTTTTACTGTGATCGACAGTAAAAAAGCAATTACTGAACTCTCATCGCACGAGTTCCAGAATCTCTATGGCTGGAGCACAGAACGTGCAATGATCTTTACAAAAGTATCCACAGGTAAATCCCCGATGGTGGCAATACGTGTGACAAACCTGAAACCCGGTGCTGTCATTATTCATGGACTGCATGGCGGGGAAGTTGACCCTATGGCTAAAAAGATGGCTGAGATCGATCAGATTCCGCTTCTTGCGACCACAATGGACCTTGATACATTGATAGATAACCTGAAAAAATACACTACGTACAATTCGATTGAATAGATCTGCAAAATTTGTAATTTATAATTTATAATTTGTAATTCATAATGTTAGTAAATAGGTGAAGAAAATGAGTATTGGTATTGTATCATACGGCGCCTATATTCCAAGATACAGAATAAAGGTAGAAGACATCGCCCGTGTTTGGGGCGATGATGCAGATATTCTCATAGCAGGTCTCATGGTTAACGAAAAATCAGTACCTGACCTTGATGAGGATGCAGCGACCATAGCAGTGGAAGCCGCAAGGTCTGCGATTGTGCGAAGTGACATTGATGCACAGCGCATCGGTGCAGTGTATACGGGTTCGGAGAGTCACCCTTATGCTGTGAAACCTACAAGTACGATCGTTGCCGAGGCCCTTGGCGCCACTCCGGTAATGACTGCTGCGGATTTTGAATTCGCGTGTAAGGCAGGTACTGCGGCGATCCAGGCATGCATGGGTCTTGTGGGCTCGGGTATGATCGATCTCGGTCTTGCGATAGGTTCGGATGTTTCACAGGGAGCGCCGGGTGATGCTCTTGAATATACTGCGGCAGCCGGCGGAGTTGCTTATATTATCGGTAATAAGGAATCCGAACTTGCAGCGATCATTGAAGATACATACTCATTTACAACAGATATTCCGGATTTTTGGAGAAGGGAAGGAATGCCGTATCCTGAACACGGTGGTCGGTTCACAGGTGAACCTGGTTATTTCAAGCATGTAACAGGTGCTGCGAACGGGCTTATGGAAAAGATCGATACAAAACCTTCCGATTACGATTACGCGGTTTTCCACCAGCCGAACGGAAAATTCCCGTCGCGTGTTGCAAAGATGCTGGGATTCAGCAAAGAACAGATTACACCCGGATTGGTCGTGTCAAGACTTGGGAATACCTATTCCGGTTCATGCATGATGGGAATTGCAGCAACACTTGACCAGGCACAACCCAGTGACAGGATATTTGCCACTGCCTTTGGATCAGGTGCGGGTGGTGATGCATTCAGTATCACGGTAACGGACAGGATCGAAGAGATCAGAAATGGTGCTCCAGGTGTGGAAGACCTGTTGAAAGATCCGATATACATGGACTATGCAATGTATGCCAAGCATAAAGGAAAGATAAAGCTCTAAGGTGTCAATCATGAGAGACGTAGCAATTATTGGAGTAAAGAACACGAATTTTGGTGAGATGTGGGATCGCTCATTCAGGGATATTTTTGTAGAAGCAGGTGTCGGGGCACTCAAAGACGCGGGTGTTGTCGGTGAAAAAATAGACAGCATGTATGTCGGGAACATGAGCAGCGGCCAGTTCGTTGATCAGGAACATGTGGGTGCACTGATCGCTGATTATTCAGGACTTGCAAGAAACCTTCATGTGCCGGCAACACGTGTCGAGGCGGCATGTGCTTCCGGTGGATTGGCACTTCGTCAGGGTATACTGGCAGTTGCTTCAGGTCATGAGGATATCGTTATCGCGGCAGGTGTTGAGAAGATGACAGATATATCATCATCAAGCGCATCAACTGCCCTGGCTGCGGCGGCTGATCGTGAATGGGAAGGTATCATGGGTGCGACGTTCCCGGGACTGTATGCAATGATCGCGCGTCTGCATATGCACAAATACGGGACCACAAGCGAGCAACTCGCAGAGGTCGCTGTCAAGAATCACTTTAACGGTTCAATGAACCCAATTGCCCAGTACAAGAAAAAGATCAGTGTTGAAGCGGTATTGAGATCCATTATGGTGGCTGACCCATTGCACATTTTTGATTGTTCCCCAATATCAGATGGGGCATCTGCTCTTGTTTTAGCACCTGCGGAGATCGCACATAAATATACGGACACTCCGATCTATATAAAAGCGAGCGCACAGGCAAGCGATACAATAGCATTGCATGACCGCCGTGATATTGCTACACTTGATGCCACTGTGAGTGCAGCGAAAAAAGCATATCAAATGGCAAAGGTCACACCAGAGGACATTGATCTTGTCGAGGTACATGACTGCTTTACAATTGCTGAGATATGTGCCATCGAAGACCTTGGATTTGCAA